>NZ_BAVR01000089.1 GCF_000521465.1 Acetivibrio straminisolvens JCM 21531 | reverse complement strand
AAGGTTAGAGATAGCAGGAGACTATAAGATAAACGGATCTTCATACTTTGAGATGACAGAAGAGGAAGATTATGTATTAGTAAGAGGGAATTTCGAAACAGAGAGCATAAAAAATCATGAGAGTAAATTAACAGCTGGAATAATGGAAGTGAGAGGGAATTTTACACAAAAACAATACTTAATGGATAGCTATAACTTTAAGGCAAGTGGAACTCATAGGGTTGTATTAAGTGGGGAAGTACAGCAAACAATAAGTTTTTCGAGTCCAAATTTATCGCAATTTAACATATTAGAGAATAGAAACACATCTGGGAAAGAACTAATATTTAAAAGTCAATATAATGCAAAGGTATTTATAAACAACACATCAGGGTTGTCACCGATGACAGTAGAATATAGTAGTTGGAATTTAGCAGGGAATGAAGTGATAAACGGAGATTTATACATAAAAGGAAGTAAATTGAATCTAGAAGGGAAAACACTAAAGGTAAACGGGAACTTGATACAGACTGGAGGAACATTGGATATAAACGGAGGAAGGCTGGAGATAGCAGGAGACTATAAAATAAGCGGATCTTCATACTTGGAGATGACCGAAGAGGAAGATTATGTGTTAGTAGGAGCAAATTTTGAGACAAAAAGTGGAAAAAGTCATGAGAATAAATTAACAGCAGGCGCGTTAGAAGTGAAAGGGGATTTTACACAAAAAGCTGGAGATAACTCTAATTTTAATCCGAGTGGAACTCATAGGGTAATATTAAGTGGTAGTGAAGTGCAAAATATATATTTTAACAAAATAGCTTATTCTAAAATTAATAATCTTATCATAACCAAACCACTGAGTGAAGGGTACACATATAATGTGCGAGAGATATACGATTCAAAAGCGAAAAGATACTACTACGAACTGCCATGGAATTTCCTAATTGAGCAATTTGACCCAAACCCTCAACCGGGTACAATGATATCCAAAGCATCGCTTGAACCTGCCAGGAAAGGACTGGCACTTGCTGAAGTAAATGCAAAACTGTACGCCTTTGGAGGAAGCTATCCTGATCCGGAAAACAAAGGGACTACTATATATATTGACACCGTATCGGAATATGACCCTGTAAAAAACCTCTGGATAGAGTATGCACCGGGTTCATCACCCAACCCAAATAAAAAGATGCGCGAGCCGAAATCAAATATGGCTGTAGCATCAACCGACAACAGAATCTATCTGATAGGTGGATTTGACGGCTTTAATTACCTCAATACTGTCGGGGTATATAATACATCAATAGCTGAATTTGACAATTCCGTAGCTTTTCCTGCGATTAGCGAAGCAAAAAGCGGAGCAGGAGCTGTGGTAATTGGGGACAAACTGTACGTTATCGGTGGTTATAACGGCTTAAAATACAGTGATACGGTTGAAGTGTGCGACCTGTCGGCAGACAATCCCCAGTGGACTGTTAAACCGAAAACTTCAAACTGGATGACTCCAAGGGCAGACTTTGGTATAGCAACCTATGGAGGTAAAATATATGTATTCGGCGGACGTGGTCAAAGTGGATACCTATCATCTATTCAAGAATACGACCCGCAGACAAATACATGGAAAACAATAAACTCAAAGCTGGCAGAAGCAAGAGCAGAACTTAAAGCATTGACAATGAGTGGAAAGATATACATCTTAGGAGGTACCAACAATAGAGCTTCAGATACCGTTGAGGAATTCGACCCTCACGAAAAAACCATAAAAAAATTGCCTCGCCTTAATAGAGCAAAGAGCTCTTTCGGGGCAGTTGTGGCATACAACAAAATCTATATAGTTGGAGGTACAGATGGGTATAATGTCCTGAGCGAAGTTCATGAATACTTTACCCAGGTAATACCAGGATTGACATACCTTGATGGACTAAATGCCTTGAGGGCAATACCGGCATCTTTGACCTCAATGGTGTTAACAACGTTTCCGGAAGTTATTCTACTCAGGTAGAGGACTTCAGAATCGATAGCCCTGCAATGGATGTAGCGGTTACGCGAACATACAACTCAAACAACATAAAAGTAGTTAACGGAACAGTTCAGGAGGATGGTTGGAGTTTTAATTTCGAATCTTCAATCAGCGAAAAGTATGACGGTATTTATAAGAGAGTAACTGCGTCAGCTCTTAACTTAAGACAAGAGCCTCCAAATATAGAACAGCTTACATATTTAGATCCGATGCAATGGCGTATAATAAAGAGCCTTGCTTATGGAAGTATTGTGGAATTTGAAGGCTATATGTTAGGAAGTAAGTGGATAAAAGTAAAAACTATTGACGGAATGTATACCGGTTGGGTGTGCACAGACTATATTGAAGATGCTGACGGTATCGAGGTAACTTATCCGTCGGGAGCAAAAGCGATATTCAAACCTACCGGTAACGGTAAATACCTCCCGCCTCAAGGAATATACGATGATCTGAGGGATTTGGGCAACAATGTATTCAGGCTTACAACCAAAGATGATCAAATAACCTACGAATATCATGACGGCAAACTTGTAAAGATAATTGACAGATATGGAAATACAATCAAATATCATTACGAGAACGGAAAGTTAAAGAAGATATACGATTGTGATCCGAACAATGAAAACAACTCAATAGGAAGAATACTTACCTTTAGCTATGAAGGTAATAAAGTAAGAAGCATACAGGATAATTCCGGAAGAACAGTAACTTATACATATAATAACGATGGAATGCTGGAAACAGTAGAAGACCTTAACGGCTATACTACAAAATATCTGTATTACCCAGCCGATGACGAGATTGAAGGACAGAGACATAAACTAAAAACGATTTCAAAAATAAATGATTCGAATGAAGAAGTTAAAATACTTACAAACGTATATGACGGCTATGGACGTATGTACAAACAATATGATACTGAAGGAAGGCCCACATACTATCTTTACACGGATTTGATTTGCGATGAAAAGGGAGAACAGCCTACAGATAAAAATGAGGTTGCACGCACCGTTATTGATAAAAGAGGTAAAATCTCAAAAGAGATATATAATATCAACTTTGCAGGAAAGCCTCTAAAGACAATCGATGCAAAAGGCAGGGAGACGACCTATAAGTATGAGATTAGGCATAATACCGGCATAATTGATATTACAAACTTTACATATAATGATTTGAAAAAGAGCCCGGCATATGATGACATTCGAAATAAAAATCTGCCGGAGATAGTTACAACAACATTTAATGGAAGCACAACTAAAGTGGAAAAAGACGAAAAGGGTAATACTATAATGATAACTTACCCGGACAATTCCACAAGAAAGTTCAGTTATTATGAAAATGGGGACCTAATGTATGAAATTGACCAGATGAACCGACAGACATTTTACATGTACGAAAACTATGAGTCATACCAGGAGAAGGGGGTCACAAAGTATAGAAGTAGGCTGACAAGAATTGTAAAGCCGCAAGACCCCGGAGTGTATATACAAGCACAAAACTGCCGACAGATAATGTTCTTAAAGCAGGCGATGCTGTAACTCGCTATAAATATGTTACCGGTTACAACAAAGTAAAAGGATGCCTCATAGAAAAAATAACATATCCAAACGGTACATGGACTACATATAAATACAAAGACAACGGTAACTTGTTGGCAACAAGCGACAAGGTAGACCTTAGTGTGTCTGGAAATATTGATGCTGCTTATCAATATGAATACGATAACTGCTTTAGAGTAAGTTCGGTGACAACACCGGAAGGATTTGAGACAGAGTATCGTTACAACAGCACAAACCGGGTAACTCATGTAATAAAGAAAGACTTGGGCGGAAAAACAGTAAGTGTTCACAGGACCTACTATGACTATGACGGAAGAAAGAAGAAAGAAGTCAATCCTGTGATGTATAACAGCATGTATGACAAAGGAGAAGACTATAATGGTACAGCATCTACAGTTTATGAGTATGATGTATATGGAAGAGTGACCAAGGTTACAAACAATATCCAAGGCTTAAGCTTTTCAAGCACTATAACCGAATATGAATATGATGCAGAAGGAAACCTCATTGGCAAGAAAAACTACAGCAAGGCTTCAGCCGGAGCAGATGAGGTGTTGGAGTCCTATTACATTTATGAATATGATTCTTTGAATAGACTTGAGGCTACGTATTTCAAGGAAGATGACAATCCAGATACAAGCGCGGTTAAGCTTGAGGAGTATATCTATGAAGATATATATGGCGACAGTATCGTAAATCGAAAAAGATATATAAACAGTATCTTGATGACGGCAAGTTTGCAAAAACCGAATACATTTATGACTATGCCGGAAGGGAAATAGAGGTAATACATCCTGATGAGACTAAAGTTATAAAAACAGTCACTACATATTATCCGGACGGAAATGTAAAGACTGTAAAAGACCCAAGGGGAAGCAGCATTTATTATACTTACAGGAATTACGACTCGAACAGAAATTTATACTATGATGAAAAGTATGTGCCTGTAGAAAAGCTTAACAGTAATACTTACGAAATATCCTATTCAAGGGTTAATTACGACAAGGCAGGAAGAAAGGCCGAAGAGGTAAACTATGTTGACCTAATTATAGCTGCAATAAACATTGACGGTACATACAGTATGGCATCGAATGCTCTTGCCGGCAAGAAATACAACAGCATATCATACTTGTATTACAACGATAACAAGGTAAAACAAGAAAGCAGTTCAACCGGCAAAAAAGTAGAGTATTTCTATAATGATGACGGTAATCTTATTGAAGAAAGGACAACCTTTGATAAGGATATATATGGAAGCGACAGGAAAAAATCAGTTCTATACCTCGAATACAATGCTCATGGAAAACCGGAGAAAACCGCAGTACTGGTAAGGAACCAAGATATTTCCCGGGATATGGTGTTGAACGGAGATAATGTTGTACCGTTTGAAAGCTTATTTCCTGTAAATGGCCAAGGTATAAGAGATTATGGCCCGTATGAATATCACGGAAATTGCAGTGCAATTGTTACAACTTACGGCGATTTTGATGCATTGGGTAATGCCGGAAAAATAACATACCCAAGTAACTTTATTGAGAAATTTACTTACGACAGTCTTGGAAGGCTAGTAAAGAAGAGTGTAACAATCAGAGATATGGAAAATCCGGAAAACCCAGGACGTTATAAGACGGTAGAGACTATTACAACTTACAACTGGGAAGGCAAAATCGCAAAAGTTGAGGTTTTATCCAAGTACGAGGGCATAGTTGACAAGTTGAGCAGCATAGCTTATGAATATGACGGCAGAGGCTTTATGGTAAAAACAACTACTGACGTTACTTTCAACAAATACGATCAAGTTAGTAAAACCGTAAAACAGGAGAAGGAAAGTGTAACTACCGCATATGAGTATGACACTGCAGGAAGATTGATAGCTGAGGTGTCGGCACAAAACTATATTGAAGGGAAAAAACCGTCGGAGACAGGAAACTATGTAAAATATACCTACTATGATTCGGGAAGGCTAAAGACAAAAAGCTTTGAGGGTATTACAAAAAAATACAATCCGGCGACCAAAGCTTTTGATGATGTTGCATCAAGTATTGTAATTGAAGCTTATGCTTATGATGAAAACGGTAATGTTACCAAAAAAGTGGACGGTGAAGCATATAACAAAGCAGGAGGTTCAATTGATAACGCTTATGGTATAGAGTATACATACAATCTTGCAAATCAACTTAAGACCGAAAAGGATCCTGAATTTACAAATGCAGGTACTGGCGGGAACTACAACAAGAAATACATATATGACGGAATTGGTAGAGTGGCTTATGAGTACACCGCATATGGCAAGAACTTGGCAGTTACACAATACGACTCATCACACCGGGGGTAGCTTCTTCCATAGTTCCGGTATCAGACCTTTGTTACGCATTAACCAGATATGCTTATGATGATGCAAACAGAAAACTTGATGTGTATGTTTTCGAGGACATTGACAATCCTTTGGGAGAGGAAGTTAGGGTTAAGATTGAAATCTATGATTATACAGGAAATGTAAAAAGTACTACTGATGCCAAAGGAAATATGACGGTTTACGAATATAATGATCTGGGCAATTTAAGGAGCGTAACTTATCCTTCTGACGAATCGATTGATTCGAACACAGTGGAATACAAGTATGATTCCATGGGTAATGTCAAGAATGAAAAGAACGGTCTTGATGTAATTAAGGAGTATGAGTACGATGAGCAGGGAAGATTACTTAGCACCAAAATCTATGGCAGCAGTGGAATAAGGAATGAGACAACAACACGCTACGGCTATGATTTATTAGGTAATTTGGTATATGAAATCGATCCGAATGGAAATGTCACCAAACATCAGTATGATGAGTTGGGAAGAGAAATAAAGACTGTAGTGAATAATAAGAAATTAATCAATCCTAACACAAAGGAGATAAATACTTCAAGAACATCACAGCATGAGGAATATATATGCTATGACAGAGATGGAAATGTTGTAAAAGAAGTAGAAGTAGTTAAGTCGATAGGCAATACAACAAAATCATCTGTTAGAGTATATGCCTATAAATACGACAATATGGGAAGGCTTATTGAAAAAGTTGACCCATCCGGCGCGGCGATAGAAAAAATCAACTACAATTTAAATAGTGCCCAGATTCAATCCTTTGACGGTGAAGACCATGTCAAAGAATTTGAGTATAATAAGAACGGTATGCTTGTAACTACAAGGGATTACCATGACGGAAACGTTGTGCATGAATGGAAACAGACATATGATGCTGCAGGCAACATTTTTACAAAAGATGACGGTCGGGGAAATGAAACAGTATATATTTACAATTGGCGCGGTCAGTTAACCAAAGTCAAACTGATGGAATATGACTCCATAGGCAGTAACGGACAAAAGAGGTTTAAGGACATAAAGACCTTGCACGCTACAGCTATGATGCCAACGGTAATATGAAATCCCAAAGCTTCGAGGGAAAACCTGCTGTTCAATATGAGTACAATGCTAGAAATCTGGTAAAGAAAAAGATTTATCCGGGAACTGTTGATAATATTGAAACTTATAGCTATTATGAAGATGGAGCGTTAAAACAGAAAATTGACAGAAATAATATAACCACAACATACCGGTATTATCCGCAGGGCTGGCTGGCAGAAGAGAACGCCGTCAGGTCAGGGGATTATACAAAGAGAATCTATACATACGATAATAACGGAAACCTGCTGGAGGCGACTGTTGAGACATCAAGAGGAACAGGAAACAGCATTATAAGAACTTATGATGATTTAAACAGGGTAATATCAAAAGCAGTAACCGGTGTAACAGGCAAAGCGGTGTATGTTTACGACATTGTAACTGATTCCGGAATGATTGCTGAGACAGCAATTGACCAGAAGTCAAATATGACCACGAAGGTTTATGATGCTGTCGGAAGACTTGAGTATGTAAGGAATGGAAGCGAAACTGCACCATATATTGCATATTATACTTATTATAAGAATGGCGCGAGAAAGAGTGTTGTATATAAAAACGGTGCAAAAGAAGAGTATGAATACTATAATGACGGACTGTTGAAAAAGCTTGTAAACACAATGTCCGGATACACTGAAGCCTATGTGTATACTTATGACGCAAGCCATAACATCACATCAAAGGTGGATGGAAAGGGTAAAACAGTATATACTTATGATGCGCAGAACAGGCTCGAGTCGGTAGACGAGAAATACATTAACAAGGTGACTTTGTATTCATATGATTCTGCTGGTAATAGAGAGAAGGAAGAAATACAGTTAAATGGTTCAATAGCCCAGACAAATACCTATCATTATAACGACTTGAATCGGCTTGAGCGTATTGTCATGGTGGGCCAGACCAATAAAACCGTTACTTATGGTTACGACAACAACGGCAACCAGATAAGCTGCTCGGATACCGGAGCAATAAATGAATACGATGAATTTAACCAATTAATAAGCACAACCATTACTGGTGGCTCTACTGTTGAAAATATATACAATGCAGAAGGCTATAGGATAGGGAAAAAGGTTAACGGAACCTTGACAACTTATGTATATGAGTACGATAAGGTGGTACTTGAGCTGGACGGCAGCGGAAACGCCAACCGCAACGTATATGGTTTGAACCTGCTTATGCGTACTGTAGGTACAGATAGCTACTACTATATGTACAATGGACATGCTGATGTAACAGCATTGGTTAATGCTGCGACAGGAGAAGTAGATGCTACTTACTACTACGACGCGTTTGGCAATATCCTTGAGTCGACAGGAAATGTAGATAACAACATAACTTATGCCGGATATCAGTACGATGAGGAGACAGGATTGTACTACCTCAATGCGAGAATGTATGACCCGAAGATTGCAAGATTTTTGCAGGAAGATACATATACTGGTACACCGGATGACCCGCTTAGCTTGAATCTGTATACGTATGTGAAGAATAATCCGCTTATATACTATGATCCGACAGGGCATTTGGAATCAAAGATATCTATGCATTTGTATAAGCCTCAGGGGGCAGAAGAACTTTTAGATGATTTTATAAACAGATCTACAGCTGAAGGAAAAGTTGCGCTTTATAAGATTCAACAGGCTAGTTATTTGATAACATATGCGATTTTTAATGCTTATTCTCTTGAACAAAAAGCACGGTACATACAAGATGCATTAATTATTGCTGAACAGGCAAGGTATGAATATTCCAAACATGACTTAATCTATGGTCGACTAAAGTATGGTAAGGACTATAGAAAAGATGCGAAACCTGTAAATGTTAAAGATGATTGTTATAGGTTTAGGACAATCTTTTACCTTCTGGGAGAAGATTTAGGTTATGATTTACTTGATGGAGATACGCATGAGAAGATAACAAATGAGTTGCCACAATTACTTAGAGACATCGGATATGATTTTGACAGAATTCAATTTGAGATGGCACTTTTGAACTTTAGGGAAGATTTTTGGTTAAATACAGCTATAAAGAATGGCAATGGTGAAATGGCCCAGTATGCGCTTCTTTCGTTAGAGACAATAGGTGGATTCCACCATGCGAATGCAGCAAGTTTTTCTCACTATTTAGGTATGAATTTGGTCTCATTAAATATACACAAGTATTCTGTGCCATCGAAGCCTATATATATGAAGAATGGTATAGGTAATAAATGGGAGTAAATAGAAGTTTATGGGTACAACAAACCGAGGAATACTGTTACTTTAAGCAGTAATATTGGAAGTGCCAGCCTGGATACTAATAGGGTAACGAGTAATTTTCTACAAGAGTTGTTAAGGAAAAATGGCATTCCAAGTACCTTGATAGATGAAGAAATAGCTGCTGCTAATACTGTAGACTTAAGAATGCAGAAAGGACTTAATGGAGGAGTCGGTAATGAGGGAACGCCTAAGACTACAGGTGCATATAATCCTAACCTTAGCATGGATATTGGTAATGGTTTAGGTAAACTAAATGGGAAATCAATAAATGTAAGTGAAAAGGGGTTAAATTTAGTAAAAAAACATATATCCCAGTTTGGAGATATTCCTGAAAACCAAGCGATGATAAACAGAATTGAGAGTGCATTAAAAAATGGGCAGCCTATTACTGGTGCTGATGCGAGTTTTTATATGCATGAAGTGGCAGAAGCTACAATGATGCAGAAGGGTATACCTTATGAAGTAGCACATGAGGCAGTATTACAGAAATATAATGTTTCACCATATAGTGTATATCACCCTGAAGTAATCCAACAGTTTTCAGAGTGGTTTAACCAAGGATTTAAAGATTTCTGGGGGTTAAAATAATGATTAATATCAACAATATAGGAAAATTGAAAAAATGCAGAGTTTGGTTGGAAGAATTACCATTGTATGAATACAAGCCTGCTAAAGTATTGAGTTCAATATTAGAAACCTCTATTTGTATGAGTAGAGAAAACCAAAAAATAGCGATTGAAATATTTGTCGCACCAAGGTATTACGCATTTTTGGGAGCTGAATATGTTTATAAAGAATCAAATAATCTTGAGATTCATGTAAATGTTTCTAATGATTCTGGAGAGATTATCACTGAAACATTGGCGCTTCCTTCGGATAAAGTGCATCTAGGGATATCTAATGAATATGCTCAAACCATTCTAAATACGTCAATGGAAGTGTTTATGAAGCTAAGTGTCATTCCTTCTGGTATCTTAACTTTCAATATTGGTGGTTTTAGTGATTATGGTTCAAATCAGGTTATATTTAAAAAAGTTACAAGTATTATAGTTAGACTGCTTGTTAGCAATATAAAGAACACAGAGATAGATAAAATTGAAAATATAGTTAAGAATGAAGTAGACAAACCATTAACAGATATTTAATTGGTGAAAGGTCACACAGTTTCGTCTGATGTGGCCTTTTTCTTATCTATGCTTGACACAGAGTATTACGAAGTGATACAATAAAACCAATAAGAAAC
>NZ_BAVR01000090.1 GCF_000521465.1 Acetivibrio straminisolvens JCM 21531 | reverse complement strand
TACCTGCTTCACGTCTCCGACCACCGGTATCGTGACATCGATATTCTTGCCTATCTCCGCAGGGTCGATGTCAATATGAACTATCTGCTTTTTCTTTGCAATTTGCTGAGGATTGCTTATTGCCCTATCAGCAACCCTTGCCCCGATAATAATCAACAAGTCCGCATTATTCACAGCATAATTAGCGGTATATACCCCATAAGTTCCAAGCATTCCCAAGTTGAGATCATAATCATACGGTACAGCTCCAATACCCATTAACGTCATAACAACAGGTATTCCGCACTTTTTAGAAAGCTCAAAAAGCTCCCCGGCGGCATTGGAATTAATTACTCCTCCCCGGCGCATATAATTGGCCTTTGTGCCTTTTCAATAGCTTGAGCAATCTTTTTAATCTGAAGAGAATGGCCTTTTAAATTTGGCTTGTAACCTTTTATATCAACATTTTCCGGGTAATCAAAATTAATTTCCTTTGTCTGTACATCTATAGGTACGTCGATAAGAACCGGACCCGGCCTTCCTGTCGATGCTATATAAAAGGCCTCCTTTAGCACACGGGGCAAATCCTTTGCGTTTTTCACCAAATAATTGTGCTTGCAGAAAGGATCTGTTGCACCGGTAATATCAGCCTCCTGGAACACGTCCCTGCCTATCAGCTCCGAGTTAACCTGCCCGGTAATAGCCACCAAAGGGGTTGAATCCATATACGCATCGGCAATACCTGTAATAAGGTTGGTCGCTCCAGGTCCCGATGTAGCAACACATACACCGACTCTTCCGTTGTCCTGGCATATCCGCTGGCAGCATGGGCAGCTCCCTGTTCATGCCTGGTAAGTATATGCTTTATGTTAGATTCCATTAGTGCATCGTAGAAAGGACAAATTGCAGCTCCCGGATAACCGAAAACAACTTCCACACCTTCCAATTCCAAAGCCTTTACAATAGCCTGTGCACCTGAAAGTTTCATAATCGCCACCCTCTTATATACTAAGCTATAAATATATAAAGCTAGTAAACAAATTTATCCAGCAAACAAATTTATAAAATTAAACCCCCTCATCTCCGCAAACACGTTCTACTGTCCGCAGGGACGAAGGGATTGTCCAACGTGGTACCACCCTGTTTCAACATACTTTTATGTATGCCCTCAGTGGGTATATTCCCCATATACCCTGACTGTAACGTGAAGTCAACGTCATTGCCTACTTAGATTTCGGCAATGAAGCTCCGGAACGAGTTATACATGCATGTCATGCGCTGATTTCCACCTGCCACCAGCTCTCTTTGGCAATCAAATGCATCTTTATTCCATCACAGCATGTATCCATATAATTGAGTATAATTGATAAACATTTTATCAACGCACATACATAAAGTCAACACGTTTTTTATCAAATACCAAGCCCAATTTTAATGTATTTTATCTTATACATATGGGCACTAATACCGGACTTTATCCTGTTTTTGCTCCCACTCTCTAAAAGCTTCAAGGCAGGTATCCCTGTCCATCTGCACGAAACTTACTCTTTTCTCGTCAGCTTCTCCCTTTATAACATCATATATATAATTGTCGTCAAAACCTATTTTTGCGGCATCTTCCCGGGTACAACCATAATACACTTTTTTATCTTTGCCCAATGAATGGCTGCAAAACACATCGGACACGGCTCACAGGAAGAATACAATTCGCAGTCTCCCAGGTCAAATCGGGAAAGTTCCTTAGCTGCCTTTCTAATCGCAATCATTTCTGCATGGTCTGTAGGATCATTGTTCTTTATGACCTCGTTATGCGCCCGGGCAATAATCTCATTGTTCCTGACTATTACCGCTCCAAAGGGGCCTCCATGGTTGTCCCTCATCCCTGCCACAGCCTCTTTAACAGCCTCTTTCATAAAATCATTCATAGTATTGTCCCATCCTGAAAATTTTTCGGTTCTTTCTCCCGAAACTTTCTCTATACTTAATATTACCATAATTTAAAGGAAATTTGTATATCCTTGTGTGTTATTTTTCTTATATAAAATTCTAAATCAATACTCTATTTTCGCTTTTACCCTCAATTTTTCCTATGCTGTAGCCATAACAAAAGGATTGATACATGGCTGATACAATCAATTCCCGCAGATACTCCCTTTCTGCTTCGTCAAGACCTACGTCCATAACTTTAATAAAGTCCTTTATTTTCTCGGATGCAATCTTGCCCATGGCTTCCCTCGTTCCGGTAAACTCATTCAGCAGCTTGCTTCTGCCCTGTTTTAAATATTCTTTTATCATTTTTTCAAAACTATTTTTATCCTGTATTTTCCTGTTCGTGTTCATTTATAGCACCTTCCATGTAAAAATGTTTTTCAATGCAAGTCTTTCCATTTTTACATGAAGGATATACCAATAATCTTGTACAATTCATTAAAATCATTAAAGAGTGATACTTTTCTACCTTGTAACAAGTCCGTCTTTTTCCTTTGCAGAAAGCTTGATTTGGACGGTCTGGGGTTTACCGTCGCTGATATGCTTTATGGTCACGACATCCCCGGGATTCTTAGAATAAATGACACATCTTAACTGCATCATCGTACTTATTTCCTCCCCGTCAATCTGAGTCATGATGCAACCTACCCGTATTCCACTCTTATAAGCCGGTCCGTTTTCGTCTACATTTGCCACATACACCCCGTTTTGTACCTTACGTTCCCGTCAATATAGGAAATAATGTCTTTGTCATAGGCAAAAACCCCAAGGTATGGCTCAATAAACTCTCCTGTATTTGCATACTTATTAATTATGGGAATTGCCACATTAATAGGTACGGCAAAGCCTATCCCTTCCGCACTGGCCACTTTTACCGTATTGATTCCCACCACTTCACCTTTGGCGTTCAAAAGCGGTCCGCCGCTGTTTCCGGGATTTATGCTGGCATCGGTTTGAATAAGGCCTTCCATATAATTTCTACCTTGCTCGGTATCAATTTGTATAGTTCTGTTCAAGGCACTGATAATACCCGAAGTCACTGTCCTCTGGAACTGAAGCCCCAAGGGATTTCCGATAGCAATTGCAGTTTCTCCCACTTTAAGCCTTGTGGCATCTCCCAACGGTATTGTCGGAAGCCCTTCCGCTTGTATTTTTACCACCGCCAAATCCAATACGGAGTCGGACCAAACTGTTACTCCGTCTAAGTTTTTCCCGTCGGCCAGCGAAACAACAATCCTTTTGCTTTTTCCTCCCGCCACATGGTGATTGGTAAGGATATATCCGTTAGGAGTTACTATTACTCCCGAGCCTACACCCCACTCCTGGGCAGCATTGGGATTAAATATTGAACTGCTGTCAACCTTAAGCACAGAAATCCCTACCACAGCCCTTGATGCATTTTCCGCAACATTCTGTATTGTATTACCGGTTTCACTGTTTATATCATTGGTTTGTTCTGCTTTAATCTGCTGTGGACTGGGCATTTCAATCCCAGTACCCCCCTGAGGTGTTTGGGGAGCCGTATTTCGCTTTCCGTTTATAAAGCCCGTAACAGAGAAAATCAATAAAAGTCCCACGCCTAAAGACGTCAGAAGTGATGTTGCAAATATGGTGAAAAAACCGTTTTTCTCTTTGCTTCTTCCAAACATAGTACCATCCTTTTAGAGTTTTTATTTCTAGTATTTCAACAAAACCCTAAAAGAATTCAAAAAACAGACTTTTTTGATGAATTTTATGAGTTTTCCTCTATTGTGCGTATAATTTTCTTGACACTCTTTTCAAACTTCGGCCGCGGAAGCATAACCTGATGCTGACAGCCAGACACTTTATTTTAAAGTCAGCACCCACCCGGGTTATTTCCCATTGCTTGCTGCCGCACGGATGCTGTTTTTTCAGCTCTACAATTTCTCCTATACAGTATTTATGCTCCATGCTGTTCTCCTCCTTCTGTGCTATCCAATACCACTTTATATCTTTCAAAAAATTCTATATTTTCTTTGTCAAATTCTTCTTTTATTTTCTTCCTTATTTTTCTTTCCATCTCCCAGTGGGCACCGGGAACTGTCTTTGCAGTAATCCTAAGGGTGAAATTGTCCTTACCAAGCTCCGTAATTCCAAGGACTTTAGGTTCTTCAACTATAGTATCAAACTCCTTTGAAAAGCTCTTACAAACCCTGCCTGCTGCTTTAAAGGCTCTGTTTATATCCACTTTATAAGCTAACGGAATGTCGACAATAACAGTTTTATTTCCCCTTGAATGGTTTGTTACTTTTTTAATCTCTCCATTGGGAATGATGTGCAAATCTCCTCTAATATCCCTTACCTTTGTCACTCTCAGCTCAATCTCTTCTACGACTCCCGTCTTGCCTTCCAATGTTACATTTTCTCCGACACTATACTGGTTCTCAAATACAATAAAAGCACCGGATATAACATCCTTAATCAAGCTTTGTGCACCAAATCCTACAGCTATCCCGCCTATACCTGCAGCGGCCATTATTGACTGCAGATTCAGCGCATTTGTCAGAAGAGTGAGAATTGCGACCCCCGAAAGAATATATACTGTGTACCTGAACATACTCACCAAAAGCGTGGACATGGTATCAATTCTCTTGTTATCCAATTTACGTTTAAAAGTTTTTTGCTTTTCCAAGGCTTTTCTAATCATCTTGCTTCCGAATTTCGAAAGTAAAATAGCAACAACAAGTATTGCAATTATTTTAACTATCAAAACCAACGGATTGTATAATCCTCCCAGAATCATTTTCAAATTCTGAGGTATATCCGTAATCCATCGTATAATATCAGCCATCATTTTCGCTCTCCTCTTTACATAATCTCAACTTTGAATTAAATATAGCATACTGCTTTTTTATATTATTCTATATTAAATGCATTGGAAAAAGCAATGATGCGTATATAGTTAGAACGTTTTATTTCATAGTGCGGCAGTTTTCAAGAAAATACCCCGTATTCTCTTGTCAATACATGTTAAACATTTTTTGAACATGTTCTCAAAATAGAACAGTTTTTGACTTGTTTTGCAACATCCATAAGATGTATAATATAACCGAAGATGTAAAGGGAAAGTTTTTTTCCCTCTCTAATACCAGTTCCCGTAGTTATACGGGTTTTTTTTTAGTAAAAACACATCCACCACATTCAAAAAAAGCAGCAACGGATTTTATTCCGAAGCTGCTTCTTTTTATTTTCTGACACATGATTAATCATTTTGAAACTTGGACAAGGAATTAATAGCTATAAATCCCAAGATAAATGTAGCTACGGACATCAGACCGAACCCTATCCACCAAGCTGCACCCGCACTTTGAGGAATTGCAGGTAATATTTTGTCTCTAAAAATCTCCGTTGTGGAACCAAGTACAAATCCTATAATGGCACAATATGTTTGGTGAGGGAATGTATTTAATGTCCATTCGATTGGTTTTGTAATCAGGAAACTCCTATTAACGTTGCAATTCCCAATATTCCGATAAAGACAATATCAAAGTTAGTTATTGCCGCAAGCATAGAATCATACATACCCAATACCAGCAGCATGTGCGAAGTACTAATACCCGGAAGCACCAAAGCCAAAGCAATTACAATACCGGTCACCAATAACATCAAGTAATGAGTAATACCTGAACCGATACTAATATTGATACTTCTTGTAGGAATAAATCCAATGGATATCACAATAATAAAGCCCAGCAAAAAATAAATAACCGAAGATATTCTAAATGAGGATTCCTTCGTCTTTTTATACAGCGCAGGTATGCCGCCAACTACCGCACCTAAGAAAAATACGGATACAGCAACGGAAATTTTTCCAAAAGCCATTTTATTAAAAACGAGAGGGAGCAAATACCGGCACCGGCTCCAATACAAACCTTCATTAAAAATATAATATTTCCTTTGATGTCCTTTAAAAAATTGCTTACCGAACTAATCAACTTATCATAAATCCCCAGCAAAATGGCCATTGTGCCGCCGCTCACTCCGGGAACGCTCATAGATGAACCTATGATATAGCCTTTTAACATTAAAAGCAAGTCATCTTTAAACTTATTCTTCATGTACACAAACACACCTTTTATACTTTTATAACGGTGTGTACACCTCCTTTTTTCTATGCTCACTGATGAAAATTATAACATCATACACTTGATATGTAAATAACCATCTCCCTAAGTTTCCGTAGTTTTACAAAGAAGCTCGGGAAAATAGCTTTTATTTCACCTTTTCCTCGGTATCAATTATTCTTGCAAGATCAATATTGCCTCTGCTTTTCTTTACTTTGTTTATGGTCCTATTTATATATGCATAAAGCTTTTCTTCGAAAATCTCCTCCGTAGTTTCCTTATTCTCTATCATTGCCAAACCCTTTTCCCAACTGGCCGTAAGCGACGGACTCAAAAGCTCTTTAGCCGTCCTTCTAACCACCTCAACTATGGCCTCCCCCTTAAGGGTGGGGGTTACCACCTGAGTTTTGGAATTTATTTTTATATAACCAATATCCCTAAGTTTCTTTATTATTCCGGCACGAGTAGCAGAAGTACCGATTCCGCAGGTTTTTATCTGCTCCCTTAGTTCTTCATCCTCTATGAATTTTCCCGCCTTCTCCATGGTAATTATCAGCGAACCGTCGGTATACCGTGAAGGAGGCTTGGTTTCTTTTTCTTCAAGTTCAAATTCCTTAACCTCTGCCACTTCATTTTTTGCCAAGAGGTGTATGGGTATCTCCGTCAATTCCTCATCCTGCTTTGCCACACTGACCTCATAAACCTCTTTCCAGCCCGCTTCCTTAAGGGTTTTGGCATTGGAAACAAAAATTTCGTTATTCACTGCCGTCTCCACACGGACCGTATTGTATACCGCCGGAGGATAGAAGATTGCCAAGAACCTCTTTACAATAAGGTTGTACACATTTTTGGTATTGTCATCCATGCGTACGGTGTCGGCCGTTACATATGTAGGTATTATCGCATAGTGGTCCGTAACCTTGCTGTCGTCAACGTACCTTTTTGTAGACTTTGTGACCTTAAGGTCTCCCATTTCCTTTATCCTCAGCACATAATCTTTGTATTCCGGATTTTTATAAATCCCGTTCAAAACCTTGGGTATCTCATCAAGAACATCGGTTGAAAGTACTCTGCTGTCGGTCCTGGGGTAGGTAATTAGCTTCTTTTCATACAGCCATTGGGCAATTTCAAGAGTCTTGTCCACAGGAAGTTTAAACTTTTTGTTTGCCTCCGACTGAAGCTCCGCCAAATTAAATAAAAGGGGAGGCTGTTCTTTTTTTGTCTTAACCTCAACCTTCTTTATTTTTCCTGGATGCCCTTTCAGCTTTTCAATAACTTGCTCCGCTTCCTCGCGGCTTATATACTTTTCTTCATCGTCTGACTCCTTACTGTCCTTTTTCTCCTGAGGCACCCATTTGCCTTTGTATAAAAGATTGCTGTCGGAAGACAGAAACATTGCCGCTATGCCATAATGCTTTTTGGGCACAAAATTCCTTATCTCCTGCTCCCTGTCCACAACAAGTCCCAGCACGCATGTCATAACTCTACCGATTGCTATAACAGAGGCTTTGTTCTCCTTTAAAAGATCCGACACTTTTCTTCCATACAGGCAGGTATATATCCTGCTGAAATTCATTCCAAAGAGCCAATCCTCCTTGGCCCTGCTGTAGGCAGCTTTGGCCAGGGAATCATATTCGCTTATATCCTTTGCATTGCGAATACCTTCTTTTATGGCTTCTTCAGTTTGCGAAGATATCCACACTCTTTTTGCACTTTTATTACTTCCGCTCTGTTCATAAACAAGTCTGTAAATATATTCTCCCTCACGGCCGCTGTCGGTACATGCATATATAAGGTCTATATCCTCTCTCAGCATTAATGTCTTTATTGTCTCGAACTGCTTTTTTACACCTTCGTCATCAATGACAATATATTTGTATCGTTTGGGGATTATAGGTAAATCTTCCACCTTCCATTCCCGGTATTTTGGATCATAGGCATCAGGATATGCCATTGTGATAAGATGTCCAAAACACCATGTTACCACTGAGTGCTCCGACTCGGCATATCCTCTGCTTTTATCCTGCTTTGTAATTTTCATGCCCAGAACTTCCGCAAAACTTGCTGCCACTGAAGGCTTCTCCGTAATGTATAGTTTTTTACCCAATTCGTATCTCCTTATATATCAGTTTGTCATTATATATAAATTTATCTTCCAAACGCTTTAATATTATTTATTTTACATTAAACAAACAGTTGCTTCAACCGGGCAAAAAACGGTACATTCCTTGCATACAGCCGTTTACAGAACCGTCAAATGTCCTCTGGTCTTTATTCCCCCCACGCCTTTACTTCCTGATACTGTCAATTTGCTGACTTCCTCAGGAGTTACATAATTTTCTTTATTTGTAAGTGCAACTTTTTCCGACACAATGGCAGGGTCTAAAGCATTGATGTTTATTCTTCCCGGTGAGCTTGCGAAATTAGCTCCCGCCTGCATAATAGCTTCAAAATATGACTGACATGCTCCTGCAAATATACACAATTTATCGTAATCAGGCTGGTATTTTCTTGCCTCTTTAACGCATTCAATAAAGTATTTTGAGTTTCTGTAGCTGTCAATCAAGGCAGGATTTGCGCCTTTCTTCAAGCTGTCGTGACCTGTTACCACAAGGATGTCCGGTTTCGTTTCCATAAGAGCCCGTCTTATAATATTAGGCTGTTCACTCTCAGCCGCAAGGTATTCCCTGGATGTAATTCCTGCTTCCCTGTAAAGATTTTTGCACATTCTTAAATAACTCTCACTGGAATCAATGTGAAGAACCTTCCCGGGCTTCTGCCGGGGTTTACCAAACAAGAAACATCTGCCAGAAGGCATTGCCCTGTAAGCATTACTCCTTGCTCTTGTTAAATCCATCCTCAAATTAAGATTGGCACTTCTGGGGTCTTTCTTTACCAAATCGTCATCATATGCATCAACAATTATCCTGTAAAACAATCCCTCTAGAACATATACAGGCTTTAGAGAATCCTTGCTTTGAATATCAACTACCGTAAAGTAGATATCCTGACCATAGGATTTTCTTGTCACTATATCTCCAATATTTAATATTGACATAATAAACCCCCTAAAAAGATATTTGCATATTGCATAATATGCAAATAAATCTTTATAGGAGGCTTGTTGACATAAATTTTACACCTGAGACTTTATATAATTTTTATAACTTTATCTTATATCTTTGGCTTTATATAAAACTACAGATGTACCTTTTCTAATACTTTAGCAGCTTGCAAATAACCGTTACGGCTTCAGCTCTTGTTGTGAGTCCTTTAGGGTCAAACATATTGCCGGGCTTGCCAACCATCAACCCTTGAGATGTAACTGCTGCCACCGAATTCAATGCATATCCTGAAATATTGCTGCTATCGGCAAAAACCACATTTTTCGCCAAAGTTTCTGCGTCTTTTCCATGCCCTTTCTCTAAAAACTTGGCGATAACTACTGCCATATCCTGTCTGGTTATAGATTCATCCGGAGCAAAACTTCCGTCAGGTCTTCCAACAATTATACCAAAGGCTGCAGCAGCAGATACACTTTTATAATACCAATCCTTCTCATCAACGTCATTGAAATGCAATCCTGCTTCCATATAAGGAATTTTCAAGGAATTAACAATTATCTGCGTAAACTCTGCTCTGGTAATAGGCCTTCCGGGCATAAAGGCTTTTTCATTGACTCCTTTTACAATGCCTCCGTCATAAAGCTTGCGAATATACTCCTCTGCCAGTAGCCCTGGGGCACATCATCAAAAACTTCACCTTTTGTTTCATTTGATCCAAGCTCATTTTCTTTAAGCAAATCCTCCACCGATGAGAAAAACGGATTGCCGCTTTTCTCAGGAGTTGGTGTGGGCGACGGCAATACCTTAAGGAAAATATTTATACGGTATACCTTTGAGGTCTTTCCATCCTTTGAAACAACCCTGACAACCAGTTCGTTATTGCCGTTATTAAGCATAATAGCGTGAGATATACTTCCGTTTTCAACAGGAACACCATTTAAAGTAATTGCAGCATCCTCAACCGATGTATATGGAATAACGCATACAAGCCGCGTACCGTCCTCCACCGCTGCATCGTAATGCTGTATATCCGGGTCAAATGCAGGTCTAAGCTTTGCTCCTGTAACTATAAGGTCGGAAAGATACGGCTCCTTTTCCACCTCAAGGGTTGGAGTTGGTGTAAGCGTTGGTGTTGGCATCAGCGTCGGCGTCGGTGTTGGTTCTGGGGTCGATATTGGTATCGGTATCGGTTCTGGCGGCGGCGTTGGTGTTGGTTCCGGCGTCGGTGTCGGTGTTGGCGTTGGTTCCGGTGTCGGTGTCGGTGTTGGTTCCGGTGTTGGTGTCGGTGTTGGTTCCGGTGTCGGTGTTGGTGTCGGTG
>NZ_BAVR01000091.1 GCF_000521465.1 Acetivibrio straminisolvens JCM 21531 | reverse complement strand
GCATTCTTTTCCTTCCTTCAAACATAAAGGGCTTTGTTACTACTCCGACGGTCAGAATACCCATTTCCTTGGCAATCTCAGCAACTACAGGAGCAGCCCCGGTTCCTGTTCCTCCGCCCATACCGGCGGTTACAAAAACCATGTCCGCACCCTTTATTGCCTGTGCTATTTCATCCCTGCTCTCATTGGCAGCCTTTTCACCGATTTCGGGATTTGCTCCCGCTCCAAGGCCTTTTGTCAATTTATCGCCAATTTGAATCTTTGTGTTTGCTTTTGATAAAAATAAAGCCTGTTTATCAGTATTTACTGCAATAAATTCTACTCCACGCAGTCCTGCAGTTATCATTCTATTAACAGCATTGTTTCCTCCGCCACCAACACCTACAACTCTTATCTGGGCAAATTGTTCCATATCAATATCAAACTCCAGCAAGTTAAGTCCCCCTTCTTTTTCATTCGTAATAGCCAAGCCTTGTTTCTATGCCAATTTGTAAAGATATCATTCAGAGTCGATTATTGGGTAACATTTATTCCCTCAATACTTAATAATATATTAATATTGGAGATTGCGCAAGATTGTATTTTAAGTATTGCATCCAATATTTATAACTAAAAATATACATCTTGGATTTAACTTGATATATTAATCGGTAAAAATCTAAAAATATATAACATATAATTAAAATAATTATATTCAAAATTTATAAAAATATGTATTCGGAAAATAGAACTTATCTGTCAAAATAATCCGTTGAAAAGACTGACTATTTTTTTGAGAAAGCCAAATTCTTTTTTTTTGCTTTTTGTCTGTTGGGCTTGTTGTTTTTAGTACCGCCGCTTTTTGTCTCGGACTTAATCCTGTTTGCCACATACCTAATTGTTGCCATTGCAGTTACATGTTCGGCACTTTTTACTCCCAATGACTTGTAAGATACTACCCTGACCGGCAATCCAAAGATTTCCTTTGCTGATTGAATAGAACCGTCAATATATGAGATGCCTCCTCCGGCCAGCACAACTCCTCCGGTAAAACCGTTTAATATACCCTCTCTTTCAACCATTTCCCTGCAAAGCGAGAATATTTCCTGAACCCTGGCCTCGATTATTTCAACAACTTCCGAAACCTTTATCGTTCTTTTAGTGTTCTCACTGATTTCATTTATTGTTATGTCATGGTCGTTGCTAATAATCGAAGTAAGAGCCAAACCATATTCCCTTTTTAATTTTTCAGCATCATTTAATGATACCTTAAGTCCTATGGATATATCGTTCGTTATATGGTCTCCTCCAACGGGTATGGAATCATACAGGAAAAGACACTTGTTCTTATACACGGATATATTTGTTACTCCTCCGCCCACATCAATAAGAATTGCACCTATTTCTTTTTCTTCAGGATTTAAAACCAAATCTCCCACTGCCAACGATTCCGCAATAAAACCATTTACTTTGACATTGGCATTTTCCAGGCTTTTTACAATATTATTAAATGTAGTGATTTTCCCAACCACAACATCCGCTTCAAGCTCAAGCTTTACCCCGGCCATTCCGACAGGGTCAACTATTTCGTCACAGCCATCCACAATGTACTGCCTTGGAATAACATCAATAATCTGAACATTCTCAGGGAGCTTCACATCCTCAACCTTTTTCAATACTTTCTGGACATCTGCTGATGTAATTTGATGATCTTGCCTTGAAACATCAACTGAGCCTTTATTGCAAAATACGTCAACATGTGAACCCATAACATTCACATAAACACTTTCAATATCAATATTAAGCAAGGCCCTTACTTTTTGAATGCAACTCTTTAAAGCATTTGAAACACTGTCTATGTCAACAATCACGCCTTTCTTTACTCCACTGCACGGTTCCGTTGCCTTGCCCAATACTTCAACATTACCGTTCTCATCAAGTTTTGCCACCATAGCACAAACTTTTGTAGTGCCTATATCAATACAGCTTATTATATCGTCCACTTATGTAAACCTCCTGTATGCCAAAGCATAAATACAACCAAGTGCGATACGTTATTTGCAATTTCCTATTATTATTTACCTTGACATCGTAAAAATTCTACTTTTCAAAACCGGACATCTTATTCGATTCTATTTTATATAATATCATTTATGTAATGTCAAAATATTTTAAACTTCATTTGCTTCTATCATATTATCTTTTATATTATCTTTTTTGGTGAACTTATTCAATAGGAATCTTCGAATAACTGCAAAATTTAAAAACAGCCTGTTTCCAAAAGCAAATATCGCAGCAAAATAAATCTGTATTCCAAGCTTGTCCCCTATATATGTAAGCGCAGCGGCCAAAAGGGCGTTACCGAAAAAGCCCGACAAGAATATCCCCATATTAAACTTCTTTTGCATGGTAGAAACCACACCACCGAAAACCGAATCCAAAGCCGCCAAAATAGCTACCGCTACATAACTTGAGTATTGCTCGGGAATACTATATGGGATAAACACCCCAATCAAAATTCCGACTATTAAACCCAATAAAGGAATCATTCTGCTCCTCCCTCTCTAATCTGGTATAAAACTTGGATAATCACCCGAGGTAAAATCCAATAATCCTTTATCTTCCTTTGTTAATTGGAAGTAAAAAATCTCTCTTAAAAAATTAATTCTATATTCGCTTATCTCTCTATAATTCCCAAGATTAACCGTTAACCTGGAATCAAGATAGAGATTAATATTATCAAGATCAGATACATCAATATAGCTTATTATATCTTTAATGCCGAATTCTCTTCCCCTTTCCCCGGCATTGACATCAGCGGAAGTAATAACCTCCATTACCCTTCGAAAAGCATCCATGTATTTAGGATCATGCACCGCCAAAGGCTGTCCCAAAGAATAGCCGCTACAATCTATACCTTTTATGACAGGGAGCTTTTCTTCCTCCGCATTGCTGCTCAAAGCAAGAACAAAGCTCTCGCTGTCAATCACAAGGTTTGAACCCATATAAGGCACCAAAGCCACAGGCTCTCTTTCGGTTACTTCTATACGGACCACGCCCATAAAGTCTATTCTCACTATCGCGCTCTTTAGATATGGGCACCTTTGCAATAACAGCTTTTCAGCATCAATTGACCTAAAAGTAATAATACCTTTTAGATTCACACTGTTGGACCTAAACCAGTTATTACCCACTATCAAACCTGAAGCTTCAATCACTTCACTGCTATTATAATGCTTATTGCCATAAACTTCAATCCTATTTACAGAAAATAATGGTGACAGACCCACACCCACTAAAATCGCCGTCAAAATTACAAGAAACAATAGAAACTTGAAAAAAGACAGAATTCTCTTCTTCTTTTTTCTTTTGTATTTTTTTAGCGGTTGATACTCTGCACCGGTTGTTATCTCCTGTATCTTCAATAGACTTACCCCTTTATTCTTCTCTATTAATTATAGCTCCAATCATGGAAAGCTTTTCTTCAATGTTTTCATAACCTCTGTCGATATGCTTTGTTCCGCTTATTATTGTAGTGCCTTCAGCGGCAAGCGCTGCGAGAACCAATGCAGCTCCTCCTCTTAAGTCCCTGGCTGCAACCGTTGCACCGGTAAGCTTTTTTACTCCCTTTATTACTGCCAGTCTTCCTTCCAGCTTTATGTCTGCTCCCATTCTTAATAATTCCTCAACATGCTTGTATCTGTTTTCGAATATGGTCTCAACTACAATGCTGGTTCCCCTGGCAACCGAAAGCAGAGAAACAAACTGCGACTGCATATCGGTGGGAAAGCCCGGATAAGGCAGAGTCCTGATTATGTCTATAGCCCTCGGCTTGCTGGGACCCGAAATATGAATATTATTTCGTTTTATATTGATCCTGCAGCCGCTTTCCCGAAGATATGACACTATAGACGTTATATGTTCCGGCATAACATTCTTTAGATTTAAGTCTCCGCCTGTAATCCCTGCCGCCACCAAATATGTACCTGCTACTATTCTGTCAGGAATAACAGTGTGCTCAACATTATTAAGTTTTCTATTCGTACCTCTTATCGTTATAGTACTGGTCCCTGCACCTGACACGTCTGCGCCCATTTTTACAAGAAAATTCTGAAGGTCTACGATTTCAGGCTCCTTGGCGGCATGCCGTATAACAGTCTCGCCTTCGGAAAATACCGCTGCCAGCATAATATTCTCTGTGGCTCCTACACTCGGAAAATCCAGTTGAATCTCGCATCCCTTGATTTTATCCACTTCGCAGTATAAAAAACCGTGATGTGCATCGTGCACCTTGACCCCCATCCGTTTAAGAGCTTTGAGATGAAGGTCGATGGGGCGCGGACCTATTTCACACCCACCCGGGTGGCTAACCTTATTGTACCATAGATATAAATTATAATATTTCAAATTCTAAAGAAAATTTCCGTTTAGAGAAAAATTTCTTTGCATCAGCAGTAAATCAATATATTAAACACTCTTTAATCATTATTTTATCATTTAAAAAATTATGTATCAAATGTTTTTTAATGGTGGAGTTTTCACTAAGTATATCGAATAAACGGGTATATCAATTAATTATTTAGGGAAATACTTCCCTAAGAAAAATATTTGTTCATAACTAAAACTCTTTGTGTTATAATTTTAAAGAAATTAAGCAAAAATACATCAAAAAAGCAGGGATACAAATGAATATAAGACTTACTTTTACAATAATAATTACAAAACTCCTTATTTTTGCACTCAGAATTTTAAAAAGCGGAGGAACCTCCCTTCCCGGAAAGGTTGCGCGTAAAATTTATCCGGACATAATGAAAGTAATTTCAAAAGATTTTAGAATTATAATGGTTACAGGAACAAACGGCAAAACCACCACTACACGTATAATCGGAAAATTACTGGAGGAAAACAATATAGAATATATCACCAACAAATCCGGAGCCAATTTGGTAAGCGGTGTTATTACCACCTTTATCGAATCTGTAGATATTCGGGGAAAGAGCAAAACTTCCACAGCATTGTTGGAAGTTGATGAAGCTGCATTTAATGTGGTAACCGACTATGTTCAGCCTGACATTTTGGTAGTAACAAACTTCTTCAGGGACCAGTTGGACCGATACGGTGAGCTTTATACCACTTTAAACAATGTCAGGTCAGGTATCGAGAAATCGCCCAATGTTAAGCTGGTTTTAAATGCCGATGACTCTTTGTGCGCATCCTTAGGTCACAATATGGACAGAGAAGTTGTATACTACGGTTTTTCCGATGAAGCATACACTGGCAACATTACTGTTGTAAACAGTGATGCAAGTATTTGCCTTTACTGCAAAAGCAAATACGAATACTCCTATCATGTTTACGGCCACCTTGGGGGATTTTCCTGCCCCAACTGCGGATATATGCGCCCCAGTTCCAAGGTAACATGCGTAAAGATTAACGAGCTTAATACTTCGTACTCAGATATTATATTCTCGTTAAGTCCTATAAAGGGCAATGAAGAGCCTGTGTCTTACAATGCCAGGATTAATCTTCCGGGACTATATAACATATATAATGCGCTGGCTGCAGCGTCCCTCGGTCACCTATTTGGTTTTTCGCCGGACAGCCTTGTGAAAGCCATGGAAAGCTTCGAATGCGGTTTCGGACGAATGGAAACTATCGAAACCGAGGGTAAAACCATAAAGGTAATACTGGTTAAAAATCCTACAGGCTTTAATCAGGTTTTGAGCTATCTTCTCACGGAAAAGCAAAATACCCAAATAGCCTTTGTTATAAATGACCGCCTTGCAGACGGTACAGATATTTCCTGGCTCTGGGATGTTGATTTTGAGCAGCTTCAGCAAATGCAGGACAATGTATCTTATTTTTATGCTTCAGGAATTCGTGCAGAAGACATGGCCGTAAGGCTTAAATATGCAGGAATACACAGCGATAAAATTCAGATTGAAAAGGACTATGAAACGCTTTTAAATAAAGCTTTGGACGCAACTTTAGAGGGACAGAATCTTTACATCCTGCCCACCTATACTGCAATGCTTGAAGTAAGAAGCCTTTTGGAGAAAAAATTCGGTTTAAAGGAGTTCTGGAAATAATATGTATGAGCTAAATATTTGTCATCTATACCCTGATCTTTTGAATTTGTACGGCGACAGGGGAAATATAATTGCTTTAAAAATGCGCTGCAAGTGGCGCGGAATAAACGCAAATGTTTCAGACATATCCATTGGCGACAAGTTTGATGCCGAAGCTTACGACATTATATTTTTAGGCGGCGGTCAGGATTATGAACAGGAAATGATCCAAAACGACCTCCTAAACGAAAAAGGAGAGGAAATCAGAAATGCCGTAAAAAATGATAAGGTATTTTTAGCTATTTGCGGCGGGTACCAGCTCTTGGGCAGTTATTACAAGACTTGGGACGGCAAGGAAATTCATTTTCTAAATGCTCTTAATTTGTGGACCGTAGGCGGCAAGGAAAGAATGATCGGAAACTTTGTGTTTGAATGCGATTTTCTAAAAAATGATAACTATGACGGAAAAATAGTAGGATTTGAAAATCATTCGGGAAGAACCTATTTAGGACCTGAAGTAAAGCCTCTAGGCAAGATTGTAAAGGGTTATGGAAACAATGGAGAAGATGGTTTTGAAGGAGCAATTTACAAGAATGTTTACTGTTCCTATTCCCACGGAAGTCTGCTCCCTAAAAACCCGGCTTTGGCCGACCATCTTATTTCAATTGCTTTAAAGCAAAAATACAAAGATTTTGAGTCGCTTTCAAGTATTGACGACGAATTTGAAAACTTGGCCCATGATACAATGGTTAAAAGAATAACAGGGTGACCTTGATAAGTAGCAAGGTCACCCTGTTATTTCATCAAGCTTGTAGCTTGAACAGTTGTATTTAAAAAAAAGGCGACTTCTTTTTGCAAAACCACCCAAGTTCATTTGCACATGCAAAAAAATAATACTTACCAAAATTCGCTTCAAATTTTTTTACAAAAACACTCTACTGCAAATACACAATTTAGCAAATTTCAGTAAGTATCTCTACAATAAAACTCTTTTCAAAAATATAAATTATTAAGTTTATCTAAGCATTATAGCCCAGTTCCAATGCTTTTTCATAACATTCCTGAGCTTCTTCATCTTCATCCAATACCCTTAAGGCTTCGGACTTAAAATAATATGCCTCAGCATATTGGGGATTCAATTCTATAGCCTTATCAAAACTCTCTAGCGCCTCTTCAACATTTTCAAGACACATCTGTGCTTTGCCGATTCCCACATAAGAAGCTTCGTATTCCGGATATATGTGTATTGCCTTGTTATAGCTTGCTATCGCATTTTCAAACTCATTTATCATGAGATAGGCATTTCCTAAATTGTAGTAATATTCCGACTGACTGGCATTTAGCTCTATTGCAGCCTGAAAACAACTCACAGCCTCATCAAACATTCCAAAGTATCCGAGAATCTTCCCCTTATTATTGTATGTTTCTGCATCGTCAGGAGATATCTCTAATGCCTTTTCACTGTATTTTATGGCGTTTTCCATTTCTCCCAATGCCATATACACCTGCGATTTTCCTATATATGAATAAACATAATCCGGTTTTAGGCTCTCTGCTCTATCGTAGAAAATTAAACTGTTTGTATAATTTCCGACAATGAAATAAAGGTGACCAATAGCAGAATAACATTCGGCAAACTCATGCCACAAATTTATTGCATAGTTGTAGTTTTCCAAAGCGCCTTCAAAATCTCCTAAATATTTAAGAGAATTTCCCTTGCTGTAATAAGCGTAAGCACCCTTAGGATAAAGCTCAATTACCTTGTCGAAATAGCTTATAGACTCTTCAAACTGTCCCGTATAGTAAAGTATATAGCCTTTACCGTAGTATGCATCTGACAGTTCAGGCTCAAATTCAATGGCCTTGTCGCATTCTTCTATAGCCTCATCAAACCGCCCCAAGGCAAACAAAATATTGGCTCTTTTTTCATGAGCATAACCGTCATCCTGAAACTTCTCTAAATAAATATCGATGTTTTCCAGCGCTTTTTCGTAATCACCCATTCTCTTGAAGACCTCTGCTCTTTCATAGTGAAAAAACGGAAAATCCTCTTCAAGTTCCTTTATCCTATCGAGCACCTCAAGAACATCCTCATACCTGTTCATCTGCATTAATATGTGTACTTTTGAATAATAGCCTTCCATGTACTTATCATCAATACTTAATGCCTTTTCACAACAGTCCAAAGCCTCCTCATACTCTTGCATTGCGTACAAAGATTTTGCCCGGCCTATATAAGGATTGGGTTGGTCGGGAACTTTCATAATATATCTGTCAAAATACTCAATAGACTCCTCGGGTTTCCCCATATTTCTCAGTATTTCCCCTTTGTAGTAGTACAAAGCAGGATAGTCGTCTGATACAGCTAAAGCATCCTCGATACATTTAAGAGCCTCCTCGAATTTTTCCTGCCGGTAAAAGACACCGCTCTTTTTTATTAAAGCACCAATATCTTTAGCATCCCTGTCCAGAAGAAGGTCACAAAATTCAAGGGCTTTCTCATAATCTTCAATAGCAATTAAAATATCAATTTTTTCAAGATAGGGTTCTCTATATTCAGAATTTTTTGATATATATTTATCCACACATTCTAATGCTTCCTCGTACCTTTCAAGATTTTTTAGTGCAATTCCCTTAAAATATCCGGCAATATCAGAAAACTCTTCGTTGTCAAGTAGCCTTTCAAAATTTTCTATTGCCTCCTCATACTCACCAATTTCACATAAAATAAGCCCCTTCCTATAATAGGCACTCCAAAAATTCGGCCTTAATTCAAGGGCTTTGTCGCAATCATTCTTTGCCTCGAAATACATGTTCAATAAATGCAGCGTTTCAGCTCTCTCTATATAAGCCTCAGGCACATAGGGTACAGCATCTATATAGCTGTTAAAAGCTTCGAGTGCCGATTGATATTCACCTAATTCCTTGTATGTAACCCCTATGAAAAAATAGGCCACATAGCAGTCGTTTTTTACCCGAAGAGCCTCCTTGTACATATAGATTGCATGCTGTGGCAGTTCAAAGTGATAATAAGCTTCTCCCTTTTTCAAATAGACATCCGCTCTGTTATTATCGATAATAAGAGCTTCGTTGTAGCATTCTATGGCTTCATCATATCTATCCATAGCGCAAAGCACTTCTCCTTTGCACTTTAATAATGTGCACATTTTCCCATTCCAGTCTGCGAAATCAAAAGCATTCAAAACCTCCATAACATAATCCGATGTATTGAGGCATCGTCAGGCTTTCCCATCTTGCACAGCAATTCTATCTTTTCGATATATGCATCAAAATAAAACGGATCTATTTGTATAGCCATGTCATAATGATACAAAGCTTCTTCATATCTTTTTAAACTCATAAGCAAATTTGCCTTATTGTAATGGATAAGGACAACATCAGGATATGCTTTAAGTGCTTTATCATAATAAATCAACGCTTCATCGGCCTTTCCCAGTACCTCAAAAGAAATCGCAATCCCATTTAACGAATGCAAATATTCTTCGTCTACCTCCAAAGCTTTTTGATAATATGTTACTGACTCCTCCACAAGCTTCATATCACCGGTATCACTTCCAAGCCGGTACAAACAAGAGGCTTTTTTATCACATGTTTCCGCATTTCCGGGATTTATCTCAAGAGCCCTGTCAAAGTAGTATATAGCTTCCTTTAAATTGCCTTTCTTTTCCATAGTCTTTCCTTTGTAAAGAAAGACTTTTTCACGATCATTTTTATCCTCAAGATTTACCGCCTCAAGAGAATCAAATATCTCAAGAGCCTTATCGTATTCTTCCATATCGTAAAGAAGAGTTGCCATAGGAATTAAATAAAGAGTTCTCATTCTAATGTTAACTGCTTTTACGTAATTTTGTAAGGCCTGGGAATATTTGTCCATTTTCTTTAAGCATTCCGCTTTAACAAAATATAATTCTGAAGCATCTTCCGGATTAAGAGCTAAAGCTTTGTCACAATACTTTATGACCTCATCATATTTTTCAAGTATTATTAGCGCATAACCCATATTTACATAAGCTTCAAAGTATCTATTATAAGCTTTTATAGCCTTTTTATAGTAGTTTATAGCCTCGGCAAACTTATTGCTTAGAAACAGTTCATCTCCCTGCTTGAAAAACTCTTCAGCTTTCTTTTTCCTATTTCCAAACAATTCATTTATATTGAAAATTCCCAAAATAATGACCTGCCTTTACTTATTAAGTGTGTATTCATCTT
>NZ_BAVR01000092.1 GCF_000521465.1 Acetivibrio straminisolvens JCM 21531 | reverse complement strand
CTTTTAATAAATTATTATTAATATTAAAATTAATTTTTTTAATTCAAGCTCTACTTTACTTGTTTTATTTCAAAAACTTTTTGAGAATATTTAATTAATTTTTTGAATAGCTTATTTATTTCAATAATCAGAGCTATCTGATTAATTATTTTAAGATTCTTAAACTGTTCATCGTCTAGAAGGCAGGTAAAGCGAGATTAAAATCTTCGATAGTATTATCTTTGATAGAAAAAAGTACACACTATAAAAGCATGTACTTTATATCAAATATTACCCTATCACGGTCCCGTACCAACGCCGTCAATTCTCCATCCGCTTTTTTCAGATTCTTTTTTCAATATAACAAATCTTGTTCGAACACCATTATTTTCTACTATTGGCTCTTGGAACTCAAAATCAACTGTAACCTCATATTCCAACACACCCGGTTCGTTGTCGAATCCCTTAAATTCTTTTATCTCCAGCAATTTTGCTTTTTTAATATTACTGTCAATTTTACTCTCATTTTTATTGAAAAGGTCTTGGCTGTTCATACCAATTGATAAATATTTCAATTGATTTTCCCTTGTCGTACATGCCCGTATCATTTTCTCGTTATGCTCATCTATCGCCTTGAAATACTCTCTGACAACATCCTCCGGCTTCATTTTGGATAACCTGATTTCCAATTCATCCTCAAAATCAATATAATCTTCAATCCATACATTCCATTCCTTGCCGGAAACTTCTTTCAAGCTCTTTCTGTCAAGAGAACATGCCATAAAACCATATCTTCCGGCATCAATGTATGCACCTATGATTTCATCATTATACTTAACAACAATACCTCTGGCATCTATTCTTGGCTTCATAAACTCGGGAAGCGGCTCTCTAAGCCTGTAAATCTCTACTGTCACATCTTTTCCCATATACTTGGTAAAATCAAGACCTATTCCTTTGGATAGTTCGTTATTATGAGCCCAGTATATTTCTATAGGATATTGGCCTGCTTTGTGTTTTAGATTGCCAGGCAATTTCTCTTTTATAGTATTTATTCTATAGTCAACAGTCCAGTTATACTTGCCAAATAGCTCAAGTACCTGTTTTCCAATATTCGTACCGGGATTTGCATACTCATTCAAATCAGCCATATACCTAAAGAAACTATAATCCGGCTCAAGCTTTTTTCCCTCGTCCTCCATGTATCCTATTTCATAAAGAGTATCGTATGCAAAAGTAATCTCCTTTTTACCTCCATTTACTTTGGTAATAACCAGTTTATTGTTTTTGTAGGCCATTGCACTCATCTTGCTTATTTTAGATTCATCCTCAAGCGGCTTGCTTTCGTTTATCATAGACATGATATCGTGTATCATTTTATCGTCTGTGATAGATATGGGTTTTACTTCATTGGTGTAATATCCGTCAGGATCAAGGACAACTTCAATTGATGTAATATCTTTTGTACTGCCGAAAGTTTCGGGCTGCTCATCTCCAACCTGGTTTATCGGTGTGTTCTGAGGTGAAGTAATCGGACAGCTTGTATTTGAATTACAACCTGCCGAAAAAATTAATATCGCTGTCAATAGAAACATCAAACATCTTCTGTGCAATTTATACACCCCCCAAATTTCAAATGCCAGATATTAACACCACACTTCTAATAATCTCAAAGGTATTTACTCGCTTCTCTTACACTTAAAGAGTGCAATTTATTGTGGGCAATGAACTGCTTTACCCACTCTTTGTCTGTTTTTGAATACTCCCTCAACGCCCAGCCAATGGCTTTGTTTATGAAAAACTCTCCTGTATCGCAATTTTTAAGTATCTCCCCGCTTAAAATGTCTGTGTCGGTCTTTTCTTTGATTTGTGATTATAAGTTTTTCGATTTTGTCTATATCATTTGAAACCAGCAAAGCTTTAACAGCAGTCAAATAATCCAGCGCAAAATAGTGAAACTCCCTTTCCGGCATATCGTAGCATTGGAATATAAACTGCCAGTGAACTTCCTTATCCTTTTTCTTATCTTTCAAAAAATCCTTGGAGAGTTTTGCCCTTATTGGCTTTGGTATGCCCAAAAAAGGAAACTTGTTTTTCATATATGCCGACATTTTTGCAGCATTTTCATCATCCCGTGCATCATAAAAAGTTTTAAATATGTCCATTGTAGACCTACTTTCATTTCTTTTTTGATATTATTATACCAAAAAAGTATTTAAAGGTGTAGGCTAAATTATATTTATACAATTCAAATCTCACTAACTTAACTTATCAAAAGTCGAATAGGAATAATAATTCCCAACTAAAAAAATACATTTTTTTCGTATGTGTAATTCAGAAAGAAAAATGCACTTAAATAAAAACAATATTAAGGAAGGGGTGATACGTTTATTGATACTATCTGCAAAATTACAAGTAACTAAAAAGAGTATATGAGTACTTTGCAAAAAGGAGGGATAATGGGAGGTTCTAACATTATTGATTTGCGGTTATTCTGTAAACTGTTTCCGGATTTTGAAAGAGTTTGTGACAGAAAAGTCGTAGTTGCTCAGTGAAAGTTGAAAATACTGGGATAATTTATGAAAAAGGAAGGGTAATAAAATGAGGGATTTAAAGAAGTGGTATATAATTTTCTTAACCGTCATGCTGGTCATAAGCGGTATATCTTTACCTAAAAGTTTTGCTGCAAATCAGGTAATGACCGTAGACTTGGCAGAAGATACTGGAGAAATTTACTATGGTGCTATTGGCGGGCTTTATGCAATGGGTAGTGAAGGCGTACCTTCAGATAACGTGATTGTTCCTCTAAGAATGAAAGCTATTTCGCAAAAGCCTCCTGAAGGGCTTCAACATCCTACCGGTGATGCACTTAATGTTGCCCCACAGTTTTTGAGAGCCGGTGGAGAGTATGTTATGATAATGATGCAGGACATATACAGAAACTGGCCCTATGAAGATCTTGGTATTAATGACTATCTTTCGAAAATTGAGACAATATGCAGAAAGGTTGTTGCAGACCCGCACCGCAGCAGCTATGTATATGTTCCGATTAATGAGCCCGAATGGATTTGGTACAGAGGAAATATGAACAGATTGTGTAGCGAGTGGAAAATGATGTACGAAAAGATCCGCTCAATCGATCCCACAGCCAAGATTGCAGGACCTAACTATGCAGTATACAACAGCTCGGTTTACCGTCAATTTATGACTTTTTGCAAAAACAACAACTGTTTGCCGGATATAGTGACATGGCATGAATTGGATGATGGATTCTTTTCAAACTGGTATAATCACTATAATGATTACAGGAACATTGAGAAAAGCCTCGGAATTTCTCCAAGACCGATAAACATAAACGAATATGGCAGAATCAACGTAGATGGAGGTATTCCCGGAAATCTCGTGCAATGGATAGCACGTTTTGAAAATAGCAAAGTGGATGCTTGTCTTGCTTATTGGACAACAGCAGGAACCTTGAATGACCTTGTAACCCAGAACAACAAAGCAACCGGTGCATGGTGGCTGTATAAATGGTATGGAGAACTTACAGGACACACTGTAAAGGTAACTCCGCCAAGCTTGAACGGATCACTTCAGGGATTGGCTGCTCTGGACAAAGACAAAAAACAGGCCAGGGTTATTTTCGGCGGGTCATTAAGAAGCACTGACGTATTTGGTACTGATGTAGTAGTTAAAGGCTTCAATTCGCACTCCTTCTTTGGAAACTCGGTTCATGTAACTGTTTGGGGAGTGGACAATACCGGTACTAATCCTTCCGGTGGGCCATACTTGGTACATGAAGGTGACTACAACATTTCCAACGGACAAATTACGGTACCTGTCAATAATATGAAAGCATTATCTGCATACCATATGATAATAACTCCTAATACAGACCTGTCGCCTGCCAATAAAGGCAACCGTTATGAGGCAGAATATGCGAGGATTTCGGGAACAGCAACCGTTGTTCACGGTAAACATACCGGTTATTCGGGAACAGGCTTTGTTGAAGGATATGCCGGAAGCAATAATGCAAGCACCAATTTTGTTGTAACTGCCGACAAGGACGGATATTACAATGTAACCTTGAGATATTCTGCAGGTCCTTACTCAGGAGCACCCAATACCAGATATTTAAGGATGGTTGTGAACGGTGGGCTCCATAGGGATATAGCTTGTAACCAGACTCCTGATTGGAATACATGGGCAAATGTTACTATCAAGGTATTTCTGCAGGCAGGTATCAACCGTCTGGACTTCAAGGCTTTTGCTTCGGATGAATCGGATTGTGTAAATATAGACTATATTGAAATCGAATCCACATCCGGTACCATTAAAAGCTATGAAGCCGAGGATTCTGCAAATACACTGGGCGGATCGGCTGTAAGGCAAAGAGATAATGCTGCATCGGGCGGACAATATGTAGGCTGGATTGGAAATGGTTCTAATAATTATCTCCAATTTAACAACGTTAATGTTCCGGAAGCAGGTACATACAAGATGGTGGTTCAATTTGCCAATGCTGAAGTATTTGGTGATCACTCTTATAATAATAATGTGGTTGACAGGTATTCAAGTATTAGTGTAAACGGAGAGCCTATAAAAGGGCATTATTTCTTCAACACCCGTGGATGGAATATATATCGTACAGATATAATAGACGTATATTTGAATGCCGGAAACAATACAATTAGATTTTATAACAGCTCATCGGGGTATGTACCGAATATCGATAAGATAGCAATCGCTGCTCCCTTTGAGGGGGGAACAGTACCAACTCCTACACCTACGCCAACTTCTACACCTACTCCTACTCCGACAAAGGATTTTGTATATGGAGATTTAGATGGAAACGGCATAGTTAATTCAACAGACTTCTCTTATTTAAAAAGGTATTTGCTAAGACAAATTGAAGAGTTCCCCTATGAAAAAGGTTTAATTGCGGGAGATGTAGATGGGAACGGCACTATTAATTCAACAGATTTATCTTATTTGAGAAAGTATATATTAAAAATCATATCGGTATTTCCGGCAGATTCATAACATAATTTAAAAATTATACCCCAATTAAAAGTATTTTTACGTATTAAATAACAACAGATAACAAGAATAAGTCACAAACCAAAAACCCAGAACGAATCAATTAATAAAGTAGTTCTGGGTTTTTCTCAAATCATTATATGTTACGTATATCGGGCCGTATTCTGAAGAAAAGGAACAAAATGCCCGAAGATGAACTTTCAGATGAGCCTGAAGATAAAAGAGGAATTATAAATATGGTATTATTATATTAGATTATAAATTTCAAATATAGATGGGGAGGGATTAATTACGATAAAGCGGGCTTTAAAATTTATTGTATTGGTTTTGGCTATGGTACTATTAGCCACTTCAGTGTGTTACTCAAGCAATCCTTCGATAACGCTGACTTCAACGGTTCTTGATGGTGATAAAGCAAAATTGCAATCCTATAATTATTCGCATATGTACGTAAGAAATGCAAACTTTGACGTAAGGATAGATGATAATGTTACACCGGAGACAGATGCCCAATGGGTGCTGGTTCCCGGTCTTGCCAACAGTAAAGAGGGATATGTATCTATTCAATCTGCTAATCATCCGGGATACTACTTAAGACACTGGAATTATGATTTCAGATTGGAAAAAAACGACGGGACCGCAATTTTTGCAGAGGATGCGACATTTAAAATGGTTCCTGGGCTTGCGGATCCTTCATATACTTCTTTTCAGTCCTATAATTATCCTAACAGATATATAAGGCATTATGATTATCTATTGAGGTTGGATGAAATTGTAACGGCTCTTGACAGAGAGGATGCTACATTCAGAGTGATTGACGGTTCATCTGTAGATCCCGACAAACCGGATGATTCGGTTATTGTAACAAATCCAATCGTCAGGCGGCGGGCAGATCCATGGGTTTACAGGCATACCGACGGTTATTATTATATGACGGCATCCGTGCCGGAGTATGACAGAATAGAGCTAAGACGGGCAAAAACCTTGCAAGGACTGTCAACAGCTACACCTAAGACAATATGGAGAAGGCACTCCAGCGGAATTATGGGAGGCCATATCTGGGCTCCGGAGATTCATTTCATTGACGGAAAATGGTACATTTATTTTTCAGCGGGAACATCCTCTAATTACTTCGATATACGCTTGTACGTCCTTGAATGCCAGGATTCAAATCCTCTTACCGGAACTTGGGTGGAAAAAGGTCAATTAAAGACCAATTGGGAGTCTTTCACCCTCGATGCAACCACCTTTGAACATAACGGTACAAGGTATCTTGTATGGGCTCAGAAGGACCCTAAAATAGCAAGTAACAGCAATATTTATATTGCCAAAATGAATGGGCCTCTTGCCATAACCGGAAGCCAGGTTATGATTGCGTCACCTCAATATTCATGGGAAAAGGTGGGTTATGCTGTTAATGAAGGCCCTGCTGTTTTAAAGAAAAACGGTAAAATTTTCATAACCTTTTCGGCAAGCGCTACTGACTCAAACTATTGTATGGGATTGTTAACTGCCTCTGACACCGCTAACTTATTGGATCCGAAATCATGGTACAAATCGCCGAATCCTGTATTTCAGAGTAATACATCCACAGGGCAGTACGGGCCCGGGCATAATTCCTTTACAACATCACCCGATGGGAAAGTGGATATTATGGTATATCATGCGAGGAACTACCGGGATATAACGGGAGATCCTTTGTATGACCCGAACAGACATACCCGTGCGCAAATAGTTAACTGGAATGCTGATGGTACACCGGATTTCGGAATACCGGTTGCTGACGGAACAAATGTGATATATATCCCGCCCCAGACACCAACACCAACGCCAATACCTACAAATAGTGCTACTCCCAATGACTTAATCTACGGCGATATAAACGGAGATAATTCTGTCAATTCGACGGATTTGACAGCTCTAAAAAGATATTTGCTCGGAAGAATTGCTCCGACGGCACCGAACTGGAGACTGACCAGCGACCTTAATTTGGACGGAAATATAAACTCAACGGATTTGACAATACTTAAGAGGTACATTTTAGGTAGAATTAAAGCACTGCCTTGGGTAGATTAGATATAGGGAGCATAGAAAGTCAAAAAATTATTATTTATTTTTAAATAAATTTTGGGAGGGACGTCATGAAAAATTTGAAAAAGTTTACATTGGCGATTGTATTTGCTTTCCTGACGGCAGTATGCTTTCAGTATCCTAGAATAGCCAGTGCTGCAACAACCGTTACTATAGACCCTGATGCAACCTATCAAACCATTGAAGGCTGGGGGGCAAGCCTATGCTGGTGGGGAAATCAGATTGGCCGGTGGTCTGCCGATAACAGGAACAAACTGATTGAGAAAATTGTCAGCCCGACCGATGGCTTGGGATATAATATATTCAGGTATAACATCGGCGGCGGAGATAATCCCGGTCATAATCATATGCGGCTTATGCGGATATTCAAGGATATCAGAATGCAGACCGTTCGTGGAACTGGAATGCTGATGCCACTCAAAGGGCCGTTCTTAGCCGGCTGATAGAAAGAGGGGAATATTATGGTTCGGAAATTATACTTGAAGCGTTTTCCAACTCTCCACCCTACTGGATGACGAAAAGCGGCTGCGCTTCCGGAACCACCGATGGCTCCAACAACTTAAGAGACGATTATTATGACGATTTTGCCGACTACCTTACTGAGGTCGTAAAGCATTTCAGGGATGCATGGGGTATTACATTCAGGACTTTAGAGCCCATGAATGAACCCAATGCAAACTGGTGGACGGCGGGTGGTAGACAGGAAGGCTGTTCCTTTTCATACGCCAATCAACAGAAAATCATTAAAGAGGTAGGAGAGAAATTAAGAGCCAAAGGGTTGACGGGGACAACCGTCAGTGCTGCCGATGAAAACAGTATCGACACTGGTCTTTCGGGGCTTCAGTCCTATGATACAACCACTTTGTCCTATATGTCCCAGCTCAACGTACATTCTTATCACGCTCGAAAAGAGCCCAGCTCAGAGACCTTGCAAAATCCAAAGGGCTTAGAATTTGGCAATCGGAATCCGGCCCGTTGAATTTTGACGGCAATATGGCAGATTCGTGTATCATGCTGTCAAAGCGTATTGTTACCGACTTGAAAGAATTACAGTGTGTGGCATGGTTGGATTGGCAAATAATAGACGGAGGTAATTGGGGCAGTATATATGTAGATGATGCGTCCCAGACCTTTACTCTTACCGAAAAATTCTATATGCATGCAAATTACAGCAGGTTTATAAGGCCCGGCTATACAATTATAGGTGCCAACAATGAAAAAACGATTGCAGCAATAAGCCCGGATAAAAAGAAGCTTGTTATTGTAGCAACCAACGACAATAAATCCTCGAGCGAAAATTTTACATTTAACCTGTCAAGGTTTGCAGGTGTAAACAGCTCTGTGGAGGTTTATAGAACATCTCCTAGCCTAAGCCTTGCAAAAAACAATATAACTGCGTCAAATAAAACTGTTTCCGACACCTTGCCGCCGTATTCGATAAATACATATGTTATATCCCTTGACAGTGGCGTTGAATCAGTACCGGAGGTAAGGCTTCAATCTTATAATTATCCCAATAGATATGTAAGACATGCAGATTTTGATGCAAGGATAGATGAAAACGTTATCCCCAAAGAGGATTCACAATGGAGGCTGGTTCCAGGCCTTGCCAACAGCAGCGAAGGGTACGTTTCCATTCAGTCGGTAAACCATCCGGGATATTACTTAAGACACTGGGATTATGATTTCCGGTTGGATAAGAACGACGGAACTACAATTTTTGCTGAGGATGCAACATTTAAATTGGTTCCGGGACTTGCGGACCTTCCGGTGTTTCTTTTCAGTCGTACAATTATCCCGACAGATATATAAGGCATTATGCATACTTGTTGAAGCTGGAGAAAATTTCAACCGATCTGGACCGGCAGGATGCAACCTTTATAATAATCAGCGATGATGCTCCCGGACCTATAACAGATTCAGGGTATATAATGGCTTATTTCAAACAGGCACCGGGTGAGTATGGCTCAATCTTTGCTATAGTACAGATGGGCTCCACTGGAGAAATATAAACGACGGAAAGCCGGTTTTGTATGCACAAATGGGAACAAAGGGAATTAGAGACCCGTATATCTTCAGAAAACAGGACGGAAAGTTCGGAATAGTTGCAACCGATATGCTGGGAACCAATTGGGGAGATACGAGCCAGTATATTCATTATTGGGAATCCGAGGATTTGATAAACTTTACCGAGCGCTTAATAAAGGTGCATAACAGAAGCAACATGCATGCCTGGGCTCCGGAGGTATTCTATGATGAAAGCAGGAAGCAGTACGGCATATACTGGGCGGGTAATACGGATTATAACCGGATATATGTAAACTATACAACGGATTTTAAGACAGTGAGTGACTGTGAAGTGTTCTTTGATCCCGGTTATGATGTAATTGACGCTCATATTGTCAGTGACAAAGGAATGCATTATTTGTTTTTCAAGGACGAAAGGGCATCGGGAAAGTCCATTAAGGTTGCCAGATCAAGCTCCTTGTCTCCCAAGAGCTTTAGTGTATTTACCCCAAATTTCATAACCTCGGCCAATACGGAGGGACCCTTTGTTTTCAAAGACAAAAACTCCGACTCATGGTACATGTATGTTGACCTTTTTTCGAGCAACGGTAATTTTGAATGCTGGAAGACAAACGATTTAAATGCTTTAAGCTGGACAAAAGTTACCGGAATCAGTGTACCGCAGGGCGTAAGACATGGAAGTGTTATAAGTGTAAACCGATGGGAATTGGAAACTGCCGTTTCCCGAAAAGTGGTTACTCCACCTGCTCCAACACCCCCACCGGTACTTAAAGGTGATGTAAATGCCGATGGAACGATTAACTCGTCGGACATAACAGTATTAAAAAGATATCTGCTACGAAGAATAACACTTACAGAAGAGATGCTTTTAAATGCTGACACCAATGGAGATGGTGCGGTAAACTCTTCAGACTTTACATTGCTAAAACGGTATATATTGCGTAGATAGATTCCTTCCCGGTTTAAACGATAAAGTTTCGATGTGAAATTAGCCTGTTAGAGACTTTGAAGCAGTTTCTAACAGGCTTTCTTGGTATCAATAAAAGCATCAATATAATTCTCTGAACATACTATATTGCAGTAACTATTTTAATTGAGCGATTTAGACTTGTGCGGTAAAATGT
>NZ_BAVR01000093.1 GCF_000521465.1 Acetivibrio straminisolvens JCM 21531 | reverse complement strand
CAAATTATAAAATATCATCACCGGATTTTATAAATCCTGTTCCATAAGCAAATACCTTTTTAGCATCGTCATGTCTGTAGAATTTATATTGGAATCTCCGTTTAAATCGGCAGCCAGTTTTCCGTTTTCATTCGGAAATTTATCAATAATTTTAAGCAAATATCTTTTTAGCATGGAATAATCTGTTGAATTTACTTTTAAGTCTCCGTTTACATCTCCCTTAATTATTTTGGGTGAAGGTGACGGTTCCGGATTTGATATAGGTACCAGTTTCCAATGCTGATTTGCTCCTTCTGCATCGGACCACTGTTGAATTATTCCACCGTCCGCGGTTGACCATTTTTGCACGTCTATCAGCTTTTCGCTGTGCCGGCTGGAAATCTTGTAATAACCGTCCCCTATATCTATGAACTTCCAGTGCTGATTGTACCCGCCGTTGCTGGTATACTGTATTAAAACGCCGCCATTTTCCTTGGATTCGTCTTTTACATCCAAAGCTTTGCCGCTTTTAACGTTTACAATCTTTTTATAACCGCTGCCCACGTCCACAAGATACCACTGTTGGCTTAAAGAGCCGTTGTCGCTCCATTGAACAATTTGAGCCGCATTTTCGGTGGAACCGTCCAGGACATCCAGTACTTTTCCGCTGTTTTTGTTTACCAGCTTATAGCGCGTAGTATCCGGTATGTACTCATAAACTTTTCCGGAATAAGCATCAATCTTTATTGAATCATAATAGGGAAGTTCAAGCTTTGTATCTGATATGAAATTTATCGGAAGCCACACATATTGGGAGTCATTAACCTTTCCTCCCCAAGCGCCGGCCCAACGGTCTCCTGTATACAGATAGGTAGTCTCAACACTTCCCTGAACGGGAATGATATATGCCGGCTGTGACCTGTATGTGGTTGAATTTCCGAGGTTGTGGAGTGAAGACCAACCGCTGGCCAAATCTCTGGAATAGGCGTATTTTGTCTGGTTGGGGTTCCATCCTGTGCAACCGGAGGTAATCAGGTAGTAGTAGCCGTTTCGTTTTATGAGGCAGGGTGCTTCTCTTTGCTGTCCCACAAACAGCTTTGCTTTAAGGGATGCGATATCTTTATAGTCGGGGGTTAATTCATAAAGGTGCAAATCCATGTTTTCATTGGATGAGGATATAAAATACCCTTTGCCGTCGGTGTCTACAAACACATTGCAGTCCCTGGACATATATCCCGGAAGGCCATGATCCATGACACCTGTATCTTGCATGGGACGAAAGCTGCGAATATATGTGAATTTGCCGTCGGGGGTTTTGCAGTATGCAACAGCTGCCCTTGCCTGTCCATAATTTATTCCGTTTTCCCAGTGCATCCACATAATAAATTCACCCGTTGATGAGTTATACATAACTTTCGGCCTCTCAATATTGCATTGGTTGAGTTCAGGGGCGGAATTAGGAGTCAGTACCTCTCCTCTGTATTCCCAGTTTACAAGGTCTTTCGATCTGTAACAGCGTACACCCAAAAAGTAGTTGGAGTTGTCTCTGTATTCACCGTACCAGTAGTAATAGTCCCCATGCTTTAACAAGCCTCCTCCATGGGCATGTATTATATTTCCCGATGTGTCTTTAAACTGAGTTCCGTTTACTATGACCCCATTATCTGCCGACACGTTGAAACTTTGGACAGTTCCAATTATAAAAGCCATAAGGACTAGGGTTAAAACAAACCTCAGCCCAAAATTTTTTTGACCACTTTCCATCCCCCCTATAAATGATACTATTATTAAAAACAGCATTTGAATGCAGCTTACAATACAAATAAAGCAGATTTCACAACTATTTTCTCATAATGTAACTGCAAGTTCAACTTACAATTGGAAATCTCTCAATATAACTCTTTTAAGGATTGACATATCGGTGGAATTAACTTTGCCGTCTTTGTTTAGGTCTGCAGCTTTGATATCATCTTCCACCGGTAGATCTACAATTTGTTTTAAAAGATATCTTTTCATGAGTGACATATCTGTAGAGTTTATTTTGCCGTCACCGTTTAAATCTCCGGTCAAAACCTCATTTTCCGTGCTATCTGAGACCGCATGGAGCGCGGAGGAACTGTTATTGCCTTTCCGTCGGAGAATGTAACCTTCTTTGCAACAGACGAGACATTGTATGCAACATAGGTTCTGGTGTTGTTTTTGACAAATACTGAGTACAGCGGAGTGTCTGCAGTTACACTAAAATCGGGAAGCCCTAAGCCGTCAAGATTACAAATCCAATGATATGTATGGGCCTTGCTTTCTCCATCCTCGGGAACAATGCTTTCATTCCACATGTTTTTAGCTGCCGCAGGATCATAAAGAGCGTAATACATATACTGTATATCCTTCCAGTTGGGAGGTTCCGATGTTCCACATTCTTTTAACATCTCCTCATAGTTTTCCTTTACATAGCCAGGGTCTTTTCCAAGATACAATGAAGCAGCTGTTATTGGAGGAAAGTTTATACCGTGCTTTTCGGAATTTGTACCGTCCCACCAGATTTCATGGCAGTATTTGCTCCCCATACCATGGAAGCGTAATTATGCCCGTAGGAAGGTGAAAAAATATCTTTGTATAAATCAAACCAGTAATTGTTGATAGCTTCAATCTCAGTGGTATAGAGATAAATTCCCAGATCCCTTATAGTTTTGTTTCCCGTTGCTTCTCCCCATAAAATTATTGCCTGCCATGCATTGATTGCCTCCGATGACGACTCCTGATTGTTGCCGTCTGCAAATCCGGCATGTCCTGCTGCCCAAGAATGGCCTTCGTACGGGTCAAAATTTCTTAAGAAAGGAAATCTGGTATCGCTTCTATCCCAGTTTGCAATTTCCTTAATTAACAACTCGGTCATTGCTCCCCAATTCTCCTTGGATGCCATTGGGGGTCTCTTAATGCTATTTGAGCTGCAGCGTGAAGAAAATAGCCGTAATGGAAGTGGTGGTCATTTAGCTGTTCGTCGCTTCCGTAGCTTGAAGGATAGCCTATCAGGGTTCCCCAGTTATTGTCATAATAAAATAGTTTTGCTGTTTCTCCTTCTTTTGCAGTAAACCAGTCTTCCAAAGATGATTTCATGAAGCTTATAAACTGGTTTGCGGCAGAAGTATTTCCAAGCTGCTCCGCAATGGGGAGGGCGCATGAAAGCTTGCCAAGATGCTTTCCAAACCAATAGGTGTCATTGGAAAGAGGAGCATTTGCGTTAAGAGCCAGTTCATTGATATATCTATTCAATGCTTCCCTGTCATAGGTTCCTTTATCGGGAAGACTTGGAAGAATCCCATTGAAGCGATATACAGTCTTAAAACTTGTTCCTTCCAGCGTTTTCATTGTGCCTCTTAGTGTCAAATAAGTGTATGGAAGAGGCGAAATATTAGAATTAATGCGCCATTGATGAGGATAAAGGGTAAAAATCGTGTCTTTGGTTGTTCCTTCTTTTACAGATACTTCCGCTGTAAAAGTAGTAGTAAGAGTACTTTCAATCTCATTGTAGCTCCAGTCTACCTTCGTATCGGTTACAAAGGCATAGGCATGCTCTTTAAAATATGTAAGGGTGGAAACTTCGTTGTCGGGTAAAACGGCAATTGAAAAATAGTTTTTTCCTGCCGGAAGAATACAAGTTATTGTGCTAGTTCCAATTCCCTGCCATATAGAACCGGCAGGAGCAAAAAGGCCATAATTCACACCGTTTATTGTAATGCCAAGATATTGGGTACCGGAATTTCCGTAAAATACTGCAGGAGTACCGGAAAAATCAAGCCGGGGATTTCCTCCTGAAAAACTAAAATAGGCATAGGGACTTCCCTTTATCAATGTCGACTTGATGATGTTTGAACCCGATGCCATAACTACATCAACGGAAAAATCGGATATTTTGTCTGCCCTTGCGTCGGGAAAAGTCCGAAAGGATGAATGACCAACGGTAAAATCATTCTTATGGGCACCGATATAAGCTATTCCTGAGCCTCCTAATGCAGGCTTGCCCACTTCAATACCTTCAGTTTTAAATTTAAACGTCAAAGGATGAGCATATATCGGAAGCGAATACTGATTCCACAAAACTGAGCTCTCCCAGCTGTTGGTCGGAATCGCTCCCTGCAAATTGGAAGTCTTGTAGATTTCCGATTGGGGACTTGGCCCCTATAGGCAAAACACCGGTATAACTTCCGGCTCCCTCCCGGTAATACTGGGCACCGGCAATTTTTAGAGGTTGTACAACTCCAAACAGCACTATTGCTATAAGTAAAAGCGATAGTACTGCTTTTTTCTTTGACATAGGTTTCCACCCCTTTGTAAACAGTTTCTATATTTATAATTTACATTAGCTGCTTTCTTATAGGCAATCCATACGTTTGATTATTAGTACAACCATAAAATAGGAAATAATCCATATGTATATATATTATACCATGGATAAATACTAATTGTGTCAAAAAACTTACTGTATTCTTACTGTATTAATATTTATAGAAATGCAATGGAGAACACTTAATTATGAATATGAAGATGAACGATAAAATTGAAAAAGTTTTATGGAGCATTGCTTTTCCCGGACTAGGGCAGCTTCTAAACGGTCATATAATCAAAGGCATTTTCTTTATGATTCTCGAGCTAATCGTAAACCATTGCTCCAATTTAAACAGCATCATAATATACAGTTTTGTAGGAAATATACAGGAGGCCATCAATAATTCAAATTATCAATGGTTGATGTTTTATCCGTCTTTATATCTCTATGTAATGTGGGATGCTTACAAGTATGCAAAAGGAGACCACTCTCCCATGGATTCTCTTCCTTATGTGTTTGCTGCATATTTGGGAACCGTTGGCATTGTATACTCTGCATCCTTTAACATTAATGGCATATTTTTCGGTCCGGTATGGCTTACTTTAATTTTTATGGTAATAGGTATCATTATCGGTTGCTCTATTCAAAAGCAAATTAACAAGAGGTCCGGATTAAATTCCGAAAAAAATAGAAATATTTCAATACTTTATATTTTATAGGGATCTTCATCAAGAAGGTAGGATAGCATTTCGTTTTTTGTCTCCTTCTTGTATATCCATTCCCTCATTTCTTTCAACCTTTCATAATCCCAGCGTCCAAACTTTTTTATGTATTTATCTTGAAGGTTTTCCCTTGCTGCTTCTTCTCGAATTCTCTTTTGCCAAGGTCTCGTAAAAAAATTGTGTATTTGCCCGTGCAGATTGTTCAGTTTTATATTGTCCCATTCGTTTTTATCGAACCAAACCCCATTACAGTTTCCACAATGTTCCACATAAAAATCCAACCTATTGTCAACCCTGTACTTTATAAGTATTCTGCCGCAGTCCGGGCATATTTTTGCCTGAACGGTATCATTAACCGGCAAATAATTTTTAATATTAAAGGGTTTGCATATTAGATTTGAATTGCTTGTATGCCATTTCCAATAATCCTCATACCTCATCCAATTTCCGCCGCAAGATTTGCAGAAATATGCATAGAGCTCATCAATCAGACTTGTTTTTTCCAGAAACACATCCTTGCATATGGGACATTTCATAAAATTTCACACCTCCTATTATTATTTTTATTAGTACTTGTACATAAATATTCTTATATTTAGACAACCAAGCAAAACGTAAATATATAAATTGACTTGAAAGTAAAATATGATATTATAATACTGCATATTTTTATAAACAAAGGTCGAAAGAAAAAACAAAATATATACTCAAAGGCAGTAAGCTTTGGGTGAACGGAGGGATTGATGTTAAAATGAAAATGTATATTACCAAAGAAGATCTTGCACAGCTTACTGATAGTCAGAAAAAGAATCTCAATGATATGTGGTATCCCCAAAAATATGACCTTGCCGTCGCCAATATATGTACCAATGCAGAAACCGAAGAGTACCAGCAAATTGAATTTGTTGTGGGAGATATCAGGGTCTATCACACCCGCTTTATTCTCTATGATTTGATGTTTTTAAGCAACATGAATAATGATGATATTTCCGAGCAAGAAGAAGCTTCGACGGAACTTGAGCCTGAAGAAGATTCCGATTTCGATGAAAACTACGACAACGAATATGACTTGGATGAAGAATCGGATGAGGATGAAAACTTTGACTGCTTGTTTATCCGTCCTACTACATTCACCAAGGAGGAATGCCTTCCTCTGCTAAGTATTGGCCAAATGATTGAAATCTTAAATAAAAACAAATCCAAGTTGTACGATTTTTATCTTCTGGCCGACAATGGCCAATTTGCCACAGAAATGGGAAGCAAAGACTACAATCTTTCCGGCTATGGAAGCGACTTTGAATCAAAGGAACTATGCGATGTACTCTGGGAATGTGTCAAACTCGTTCTATAAGCAAACCCAAACCGTTCAATAATTTCAAAAGTCCAAATTATGCCCGGTGTTGGAAAATTTTATCCAACACCGGATATTTTGCTGCCGATTCGCAATTTTAAATATGCGTTATTTTTTTCTCTCTATTACAAATTTATATACTATGTATGCGGCAATTATAACTATGGCTATGGGTAAAAGTGTGTAAGCGAGCCATGAAACCAATTTAACAGCTATAACCAACAGTATAATGGCAACAATTATTGTTATCACCGATTTAACCGTATTATTTTGCATAACAAATCACCTCTATTAATATTTTTAATTTATTATACGATAAAATTAATTTTTGTCTAATAAAAATTAATTTATTTTATTTATATGTTAATTTGTTTAATTTAATACAAGACAAAATATAAAAACTCCAGCAAATAATCACTGGAGTTTATTAATCAATTTTTTTCTGAGCTAAGTTAATGTTATGCCGGCATAAGCAGAAATTGATTTTTCGGTTTTAAATTAAAGAGATATACCCACAGAATTTATCAGGTAATTGAGTTTATCTTTATCAAGGTTTTTCTTAAGCTCAACTCCTTTAAGGTTCAATAATCCTACAGGATAAACGGGTACATTGAATGTTGAAAACAGATATTGATTCAACCCGCTCAGTTGTGAACCTCCTCCTATGATAAAAATCTTCGAGATTGGCGTACCATAGCACCTTTCAAGATAAAACTCAAAACATTTTGCTATTTGCCGGGTAAGCCTTTCAATAAAGGTGCTGACTTTTCCGTAAGTTATAACATGTTCCCTCTTTGAAAGATTGTTGGGAACAGTCATTCCGTACGTCTTCTTAAGTCTTTCGGCTTCTTGCAGACTTATATTCATTTCCCTCGCAATATGTTCGTCAATGTTGGAACTTCCGGAGAGAATAACCTTATTAAATTCAAGAACTCTGTCTTTGAGAAAATTAACAATTGTCGTCTCCGAACCAAAGTCCAATACTGCAAAGGTATCACTTTCCACTTTTTTATACCTTCTCTTTGAGTAATACTCATCCATATCTCTTGTAAGAATTTCTCTGTTGAAAAATTTAGCAGTACTGTTTGCGGGAATATCAACAGCCAAAGGCTTCAGATCCAGACCCTGCAGTACATCAACATAACTTTGAAGAATATTTTTAGGTACTGCTGTCACAAAAACCTTGTACTTCTCATTATCCTTTTCCTTTATTGTTTGAAGGATTTTGTAGTCAACCCTGTAATTATCTATATCAATTGGGAGAAATTGAGGCATACTGTTTTTTACAGTAAAATCTTCGCTTTCTCCGTGCACTTTATTAATCAAATAGATTCTTGTGATTATATTGGTTCCGGACATTATAATCTTAGCGTTTTTGGCTTTCATATTCTGTTCTCTTATAACGTTCTTGACCACACTTAATACCCTGTCAACGTCATATATTGCACCATTCTTAATGCAATCGGGCGGGGTCGGAACAATACCATAGTTCTCAATAAAAATACTATTGTTCTTTTTTACAGAAACTTCGACAACCTTAATATTCCGATATCCAACATCTATGCATACCATCGAAGTCTTTTTCATAAATAAATCCAGCAGCATCTACGCATCTATCCCCCTTATAAAGTGCACACTTTATGATTAAAATAACATAAGACGTTGTATTGTGTATAAAATGGGGTACAATACCAGTCATAAAACACATTAATTTACATAATACAACTTCCGCATATATAAAATAATCAGTATGATAAATAATTATAGCACAATAGTTTTTAGATTTCCACCATATAAAAATTAATTCATCTTATTTTTCTTTATTTCCCTTTTGCTTAAATTATCCAAACAAGAATAATTTTTATAGCCCTTGGGAAATTCTTTTTAATGCCCCAATTGTAGTATCTATTTCTTCAATAGTATTAAAACATCCTACACTCAGCCTGACTGTTCCCGTCGCCTTTGTTCCAATCGTTTCATGGGCCAAAGGTGCACAATGAAGACCCGACCTTGAAGCAATGCCGTACATTTTATCAAGCATAACGCAAATTTTAGCGGAATCCATACCCATAAAATTAAATGAAATAATACCGGAGTTTTTTTCCATGTCTTTAAGGCTATAGAGCTTTATTCCGCTTAAATTCTCTATACCTTCATATAATCTTTTTATAAGCATATGTTTATAAATTCTAATATTATCAATTCCAAAACTTTCAATAAATTTAATTCCAAATCCCAGACCAACTATGCCGGGGGTATTTAAAGTTCCGCTTTCAAGAATATCCGGAAAAAATTCCGTTGATAGAAGCTTTCGGAACGACTGCCTGTTCCTCCTTGCATTATTGGAGTTATTTCCACCTTTTCACTTACATAAAGAGCTCCTACTCCTTGAGGACCAAGCAAGTCCTTGTGCCCGGGAATTGCAACCATGTCTGCCTTGATTTCCTGAACATCCAGTCTTATTGAGCCTGCCCCCTGGGATGCATCAACAAGAAATATTATTTTATTATCTTCGGCAATTCTCCCAATATCTTTTATAGGCATTATTATACCATTTACATTGGAGGAAAGGGAACATATAATCATTTTTGTGTTTTTCTTTATACTTCTTTCAATATCCGTTACATCAATCTCACCGAAATAATTCCCCCATACTATAGTAAGCTCGATAATGTTGTTTCTTTCTAAAGTTTTTAGCGGCCTTAATACAGAGTTGTGTTCCATGCTGGTTGTAATTACATGATCGCCTTTTTTTAAGACTCCGTTAATCGCAATATTCAAAGCTTCCGTAGCATTTTTGGTAAAAACCACCCTCATCGGATTTTCTATATTAAAAAATCTTGACACTATCTCCCGGGTCTCATATACAGCCCTGCCCGATCTCATTGACATCTCGTGTCCTGACCTTCCGGGATTTGCACAAAACTCCTTCATACAAAAAAGCATCTCATCATAAACTCTCTGAGGTTTTGGATATGAAGTTGCGGCATTGTCAAGATAAATCATTTTATTTCATCCTTATATTATTATAATTTG
>NZ_BAVR01000094.1 GCF_000521465.1 Acetivibrio straminisolvens JCM 21531 | reverse complement strand
GCTTTTTTTATCATTTTTTCTATACTGGTGCAAGGATTTGCCACCCCAATTTTTTACCGAATTGCTCACCACCGCCAATATTTAACCCAACAACTTCTCCAGATGCATTTAGTACGGGTGCCCCACTTGTTGCATTTAATATAATGTCTTTATCCTGATACTCAAAAATAAGCATTTCGTCTGAAACAGATTTAACTGTCGCTTTATGCAATTTCGGTTCCACCCCAAGTAATGTAAGTGCTGCAAGCCATACCATTTCGCCTTTTTTAGAAAGTTTTGAACTCAATTTTAATCGGTTGGCATCAAGATTTTCACCATAATAAAAAGCAACTATATCCTTATTCACCTCGGGGTATGTTTCGGCATCTTCAATCTTTAAAACTTTTTCACATTCTCCACATTGATTGTCATTATATGCATCTGTAAATATAGCTTTTTCGACAACATCAATTACCCCCATTATTAGAATTTTGACGGCCATATCATAAAATTAATGTATTTTTCTTATGTTATTACGTTATATTGCTAAAGATTTACTGCCAATAAGGAAGCTAAAAACTTAATATTTTATATAGCGCCACGATATGCCTATAATACACTTATTTTACACTAGAAAAGCAAAAAATTATATAGCAACTTTTAAAAGACATAATAACTTTTAAAAATTACTTATATATAATTTTAAAGGATGATTATAAAAGTTATTCGGAAAAAGATACAAAGATAGGTGAACTTTAATAAGAAAAGATAATAATGACTAAAGAATTTAATATAGCCAAAATATATTTTCTGGAAAAGAAAAATGGATATAATCCATTTTCTTTTCCAGAAATCCTGCCCATCTTCCAGTTAAATAACTAACGCAAAGATGCTTTCAATTCATTCCACTTATCATTATAGTAAGCTGTCATCTCGGGTCCAAGGTCCACAAAAACTTCACATTTGTCTATAATATCTTGTGAAGGATAAGCTGCCGGATTGTTGCGTATTTCTTCATCCAACATGTTTTTGGCTACCGTATGTGGTGTTGAATAACCTACATAACTGGTATTGTTGAAAGCAATCTGAGGGTCATTCATAAAATTGATGAAGGCCTCTGCAGCTTCTTTATTTTTAGAGGTTTTTGGAATAACCATGGCATCAACAAAAAAGTTGGTACCTTCTTTCGGAACAGCATATGCCAAGTTCTCGTTGTAGTCTGAGGTATAAACAGCTTCACCCGAGTAGATTACTGCCAAAGCTCCCTCTTCACCAATCATCTTGTCTTTTACCTGGTCCATTACATAAGCCTGAACCAAAGGCCCCTGTTCTATCAAACTTGCTAAAGCTTCATCCACCTGTGCCTTCTCAGCGGTGTTCAAAGAATATCCCAATCTTTTAAGAGCTACAGCAAAAGAGTCTCTTACCGAATCCATCATTATGATTTTACCTTTATACTTGCTATCCCACAGGATATCCCAAGAATCAACTTCCTCTTCCACCATTTTTGTATTGTAAAGAATTCCAAGAGTTCCCCAAAAATACGGTACGGAATAAGTATCATTCGGGTCATAGGCCAGATTTTTAAAGGAACTGTCAATATATTTGGCATTGGGAATATTGTCATAATTTAAGGGCAAAAGTTCATTTTCAGCAATCAACTTCTCAATCATGTAGTCAGACGGAATCAATACATCGTAATTTACAGCACCGGATTTATATTTAGCATACATGGTTTCGTTGGAATCAAAAGTTTCATAAATAACCTTGATGCCTGTTTCTTCGGTAAAAAGTTCAATAGTATCTTCAGCTATATAATCTCCCCAATTGTAAACATAGATAGTTGTACCGGCCAAAGGCTTGTTGGGATCATTTCCAACACTGTTGGCACAACCTGCAAATACAAACACGAACACAGTTAATAATAATACAATTTTTTTCATATATTTATTCCTCCCACTTTCTTTGCATTTTTCTCAGAACGCTTATTTATTATCAAAAGCAATATCAATATGGACAAAAACAGCACAGTTGATACTGCATTGATTTCAGGTTTGATACCCCTTCGTGTCATGGTATATATGGTAATGGAAAGGTTGGTCACTCCACTACCGGTTGTAAAGTAGCTGATTACAAAATCATCCAGAGATAACGTAAATGCCAACAAAAATCCTGTAATGATGTTGGGCATGATCTCGGGAATAATAACCTTCCAAATGGCCTGCATCGGATGCGCACCCAAATCCAGTGCCGCTTCATATGTGAATTTATTCAAAGAACTCAGCTTGGGCAAAATACTCAATATCACATAGGGTATGTTAAATGTTATATGGGCAATCAACATGGATGTGAACCCAAGCTTTAAGCCAATCGCTACAAAGAACAACATAAAAGCAATTCCCGTAACGATATCCGCATTTAAAACCGGTAGATATGTCACATTCAAAATCACCGATTTTGACTTCTTTTTCATCACATGAATACCGATGGCTGCCAAAGTACCTATAATAGTAGCTATTACTGACGCCAGCAAAGCTATCAGCAAAGTATAATAAAGAGATTTAGAAATCATGGGGTCATTTAGCATATTCTTATACCATTTCAAAGTAAAGCCGCCCCATTTAGCCCTTGATTTTGAGTCATTGAAGGAAAATACTATCAAAGTCAGTATTGGTGCATAAAGGAAAAGCATTATAAGTCCCAAATAAAGTCTCTCTATACCTTTTCTTACCATAATCCTGCACCACCTTCCATATCCTCATCACTTCTTTGCATAACAGCCATCGAGATTAAAATTATAATCATCAATATAAGGGAAAGAGCTGCCCCAAATCCCCAATCATAAGTCAACAAAAACTGCTGCTCAATTATATTGCCAATTAAATTAACTTTTCCGCTGCCTAATAGATTTGGAATAACAAAAGAAGTCACCGCCGGCATAAACACCATAGTTATCCCACTCATTACCCCTGGCATGCTAAGGGGTATGGTCACTTTCAACAACCTTTTAAAGTCATTGGCACCCAAATCATATGCCGCCTCCATAATAGATTTGTCTATTTTTGCCAGCGCATTGTAGATGGGTAATACCATAAAGGGCAAAAAGTTATAAACCATACCAAGTACAATAGCTTTTGGGGTTCCGATAATGTCCAAAACGGGCAAATGAAGAGCCCTTAAAACTGTATTTAAAAGTCCGTTGTTAGTCTCCAACAATGACAACCATGCATAAGTCCTAAGGAGAAAATTCATCCACATGGGCAAAATAAAAATAAACAACATGGCAGAACCGCCGTTGCTGCGCTTTACCAAAATCAAAGCCAATGGATAAGCCAAAATCAGGCAAATGACTGTGGCTATAAATGCATACAAAAAGGATTTTCCCAGTGCCACCATGTATTTGCTGTCAAAAGACTTCATCAGATGGTCTAAAGCAAATCTGGTTCCATTTGCATCTTTTACTGTAAAAGCATAATAGAAAATCATAATTAAAGGAACCACAATAAAAACAACCATCCAAATCAGATAAGGGTAGCCAACCATTTTCTATTCATGTACCCGTCTCCTTCACCATCTTTTTCATAATATGAATATCAAAAGGATCCACGTTAATGCTAACGTGCTCACCGGGTTTAAAGTTCTTTGTATTGTGTATAACCCATTCAAACCCGTCTGTCATTACACATGTCTCGTAGTGAACACCTTTAAAAATACAAGAAGTTACTTGACCGTTTATTTTATTTTCCGATGGTTCCAAAAGCTTAATATCTTCAGGTCTCACCACAACATCCACTTTCTCATTGATGGCAAACCCCTTGTCCACACATTCATAGATACGGCCAAAAATTTCAAGAACCCCATCCTGCTTCATGATACCGTCGATAATGTTGCTCTCACCTATAAAGTCTGCAACAAAAGCATTAACCGGCTCATTATAAATATCTTCAGGAGTGCCCTTCTGCTGAATAACACCGTTGTTCATAACCACAACTGTATCACTCATCGTAAGAGCCTCTTCCTGGTCATGGGTTACATAAACGAAGGTAATACCCAGCTCTTTTTGAAGGGTCTTCAATTCATACTGCATTTCTTGACGCAATTTCAAATCCAACGCGCCAAGAGGTTCATCCAGCAAAAGAATTTCCGGCTCATTAACAATCGCTCGGGCAATGGCAATTCTTTGCTGCTGACCGCCGGAAAGCTGTTCGATTCTTCGATTCTCATATCCGTCCAGATTCACTTGTCTTAAAGCTTTTTCCACCTTTTCTTTAATCAAGCTTTTGTTCATTTTCTTTATGTTAAGACCAAAAGCAATATTCTCATACACATTCAAATGGGGAAAAAGAGCATATTTCTGAAACACCGTATTAACGTTTCTTTTGTAGGGCGGTACATTACTGATGTCCTTTCCCTGATGCAAAATAATCCCTTCATCAGGTTTTTCAAATCCCCCTATCAGTCTTAAAGTTGTGGTTTTACCGCAACCGCTAGGCCCAAGGAGGGTAAGAAATTCGTTCTTTTCCACATCCAAAGTGATATTTTTTAAAACCACTTGGTCCTCAAAACTTTTTGTGACATTTTCCAACCTAATAATAACATTCTTTTCCACGGCAACCTCCTAAAAAGTTGGGGGCGCACTGACCCAAATCACTTGAGCCTCGCTTTTTCCCACATTTACTATATAATGCTTTCTTGTAGATTCAAAATAGAAAGACTCCCCTTTATTAACCCGATAACACTCATTACCAATGTGTACCTCAATGCTTCCTTTCACCACATATCCGAATTCTTCTCCTTCATGGGCTGGTCCTCCAAGGACTTGCCTCCCGGCTGGAGGGTCATACGGATGGGCTCCATAGCATTCTTCTGTGAATTGGGTACAACCCATTCTATGGTATTTTTCAGCTCATCATCGGTTTTACTGAAATAGTCCTTCTGTTTAAAAATAATTTGTTTGTCCTCTGAATCACTAAAAAAAGTCTTTAAGTCCGTACCCAAACACTGGAGAATATCAACCAACGTTGTAATGGACGGTGAAGTAAGATCGTTTTCAATCTGGCTGATAAACCCCTTTGAAAGCTCCGCCCTGTCAGCCAACTCCTCCTGTGTCATCTGATTAGTGATTCTAAGCTGCCTTATCTTCGCACCAATCTCCATAAGTACACATCCTGTAAAAAATTAAGAATAATAATTATAAAATTCAGTTTTACTAAACCAAAAGTTTACTTATAGTAAACATCTAGATTTAATTATATGACGAATTTTTCATTTGTCAAGAAAAATTTTTATCGTATACTAATTCCAATAAATTGCTGAAAATACTTGAATAATTCTGCACAGACAGGCTCTCTTATGCTACAGAAAGGACACTTGAGAACGGATGAAATTATAAGATAATTCCCTGCATTGTTTTACCTTTATTTCTAGAATTGTACATACACAACATAAATCAAATATATTGGATTATAGATATATGTCATATTACTAAAAAAGTAATCTTTATGTCATTATCATAAGGCGCTTTACCGTCAAAAATATTTTTATATGAACACATCCACGTCGGAATAAATCCGCATCTGTACGCAACAGCTTGTGATGCTATATTGGACGAAGCAGTTCCATAATAAGGTAATACTCCCCTTTCCATGATCATTATTGCAAGGTTGCTTACCAAGCATGCCGCAAGTCCCTTTTTTCTAAATTCCGGTAACACATCAATACCTACCTATTTGCCACATTAAGCCGCTGTCGGCCGATGCTCCTGTCATTGCTACGATTTCATTACCATAAATTCCATAATCTCTTTCATCGCTCTTTCTCCATATTCTCTGCGATAATTGCAATTGATTCGCTATCATCCGTATATTCCTTGCCGGTAAAATCGGAAAAAACCTCTTTTATCCGAAACCCTTTTTTAATCATAATCTTTTGAAGCTCTTCCGTTGCATAGTGCTTATCCCATAATCTATATATGCTAACCTTTCCATTCTCCTCAATAATCGTATGCTGCCTTAATACAACATTTTCTTCATACTCAAATGACTCAAATAGCTCTATGTACGGATTTGGCTTCCAAAAGCCGCCATCGGTATTTATTGACCAATTCTTTGACTGCTTATTTTTGGCTTTAGGTGTCATCACATCAAAAATAAAATGCCCCTTCGGCTTTAATGCCTTTTTTATTTTTCCTAACAGTTTATCCCTATCTTCATACGGCAAAACCGCAAAATCATAGTAAATCATCATTACAAGGTCAAACTTCTCTTCAAAATCCATATCCAAGTAATTCATATACCTGTAATCAATGCTTAAATTCTTTTCCTTCGCATAATTTTGAGCATAGTCAATGGACCTTTTAGAATAATCTATTCCTGTCACATTATATCCCTTTTCACTAAAGATTGAGCAATACAATCCCGGTCCACAACCCAAGTCAAGTATCTCTGACGATTCTTTCAAACCAAGTTTTTGAATTATCCATTCACATGATTTTCTTATAGTTTCATGCTTTCTGCTAGCTGCATCCCAATCTGAATTTAAGTGTGCTTCCAACATTCCTTTTGATATATGTTCATCATCCCAAAATAGTTCTTCGCCTTTTTCAAATAGCCTTGGCTTTTCACAACTGTTGCTCAACAATGCTATATCCAGCTTACCGATACTTATTGAATCCATAATATAACTTCCCCCTAAAAATTCATCAACATCAAACTGTCAATATTTCCCTCTTTTAAAAATTTTGCTGCGCTACTTTTCAATAGAATAATTGAAATCACCAGTAAAACTCCACCTAAAGGGCCAAATATAACAGCTTGCCAAAACTGATTGCCCTTTAGCGTTATTTTGGCAGGATTGCTTTTTTTATAATATATTTCAACACTATCACCTACATCCATACCTTCAACATAAGTATCAAGCAAAGCAGTATATTCTTGACCGCCAGGTATGCCAAATGAAACAGTGACATCATGGCCTCTTAAGCGTTCGGTAATATCAACAATGTTGGCAGTAGTCTGATAATAATCATTAGAAATATTTCTTTCAATTATTCTAACCATATTTGGAATAAAGCCTGCCGTAAAAATTACAGTGCCTAAAATAATTAAATGACAACCGATTACAAATTTTAAAATCACTTTAATTTTCATAAAAACTCCCTATTTTCATAAATTTTGTCCCTTAATAAATGCATCCTCATAACATGCCGAACATTTTGCTATTTACAGCTTATTATTTACTTATAATTTTTCCGGAAAGCCAGAATGAACCGGTTACAATTCCTCCAACTTTAACGCTTTGGCTTTCTAATAAACTTACATCAGAAACAACATCGATTTCACCGCCAAGCAAACCAACTTTTATCCACCAATAATTATTACATGTAAACTCATTTTTCTTTTTTTGACACTCCAAAATACGACCGCTGAAAATAGCTTGCGCAGATAAAAACACATTTGCTTCTCCGTCTGGCGAAAACAATCCTGAAGGTATAAATGATTCTGCTGCAAACTTCATTTCCGAATCCTGCGAATCAAAATATTCAGTTTCAGATTCAAATACTGCTATTTCATGGGCAAATGCAGCAATTTGAACAGTAGCAAGTTGCGGCAAACTTATTCCTTCATAAACAGCAAAATTAGGGGCATCAAAAACAAAGGGAATACCTTCTCCCATCATATTTTCATCGCTGTCACCCAGAAAAGCATAAAATCCACCGTCAAGTATCGTATCATTTGGCTGATTGTTTTTACTTTGCAAAGACACTTGCATCCTTGAACTTCCCGAATAATGCGGATTTAAGCCAATGGCTTCATTTTGCTCGCTTAGCTGTGCCCATAATTCAACTCCATCATGAACATCCCATTTTAAATACGTACCAAATTTAGTTTTTATGCTCTGCCCGTTTTGAACAGTTTTTTTAAAGTAATCTATAAAATCCCTTTCTGATTTTATAGGCAATCCAATACTGGAAAAATGACTGGCCAAATAAATCACATCCCTTCAATTACTTTTATTATGATTTTACTTACCGGACCCAAACTTTCATTTCAAGTAGCTTATTTCCAGTAACCTAAAGCTTATTTTAAGCAGCTCTTTACTGTGACAAAAAATAATTAGATCTAAATCAATCAAATCGTACATATTTAACACCAATACATGAAAAAATGCCGTTTTAAGGCTGTTTTTCCGGAAAAGTATGCTACAGTAGCCAAAACTGCCGCACTGAGTAATGCGCTCAATATTTTTCGTTTCCAGTTCTTATGTTCCACCAAAGCAATAAAGTCTTTATATTGCGGTAATTCATAAACACGCTTTTTAATAGCTGTTGGATATGACGCAAACTGAGACAAAGGATTTTTGTATTGGTGAGGCAAATCAAAATCGTAAAGAGTATACATAGTATCATTTATTTTCGGCATTTTACAAACCTACTCATTTTAGTTTTTTCTTAAAACCCTTATTGGTATTAGGGTTATACCCTACAGATGCGTAAAAGTTACACGCATCAATCCTGTCTGTTTCTGTTACAAGAATTATTTGAGTACAGTTTAAATCAACTGCATGTTTTTCAATTTCACGTATTAATGCTTTACCAACGCCTTTTCTTCTGTGTTTTTTATCAACTATCACATTCTCCAACACCATAAACGGCTCGCATTTATCATACAGGTCTTCACAATCAATTCCCATTGCCGAACCAATTAATTCACCACCCAAAACAGCACTTAGTAAAACATAATTATCGCTTCTTTGCAATTTCTCAAACTGCTTAATCATAGCCTCCTCACAAGAATCTTCATTCCAAAATTGCTTATATAGCAATGCCAGCTTTGGAATATCATCTGCAATCATTTTACGAATCTCCATTTCTCATCCTCCATAAAATA
>NZ_BAVR01000095.1 GCF_000521465.1 Acetivibrio straminisolvens JCM 21531 | reverse complement strand
TACAGTAAGATGAATTTGAAATTTCAAAGGGAAACTAGGGACTTTCGACAATTTTTGTTGGGATTTGGACAGACAGGGAATGGATACATATGGTTTTAATGCAAAAACTGTTTCGAAAGTAGATATAACAAAGTTTGGTTTCAGATTGACTCCCTGCCCCATAGCCAATCCTCTTATGAAAAATGAAAATAATAAATATTACTATCCCCTTTTGGATGAATTTCTGCCTTATAACCAGGATATAAAAATAAAGCACCGCAAAGAGCTTAATTTGCCGCAAAATAAACGTATTATACTTATTACATCGGCTGTATGGCAGGAAACTTACAAGGCTTATCCACACGTAACCAATTTTGTTAATGCAGCCAATAAAATATATAGGAACATTTTAACAAGGATTGCTCAAAACAACATAGTGCTTTATGTAGGACCTAAAGGTTTTTTTGAAGAAGGTAATATACCGTCTAATATACATTTTCTTGGGCAACTTTCTCCTGATGTATTTGAAAAATATGCAACGGCATCGGATTTGTTTATTACAAGAAATATAACTTCCACCACTCTTGCAAAATTGGCGCTTTCGGGTATTCCTTCGGTAATGCTCAAGAACTCCCTGTTTTTTACTCCGAAAACGAAAGACAAATTTAAATGTCCGTTTAAGCCGACGGAGCAGGTTGAAGAGATATTAAACAACCTTGAAATGTGTTATCCTTATCGCATGTATCCTGTTGGATGGTATACATTTCTTGAGCCTGTGATAAAGGACAATCCTTATATAAATGTGGTGAATGAGGTTGAGTTGTTTGACGAGGAGAGAGCTGTCGACACTATATGGGATATACTCGAAAACAGAGAAACTGTCGACAGGATCACAGAAAATGTTGCAAGATACAGGGGAATGTTGGACAAGCTTTGCACGCCTTCCAATATATTAGAACAGATTGGTTATGATGAGGCAAATAACTGTTGTCTATAGGTTCATGAATATAAAAAATATATGCAAAGGAGGATGAAGATGATTAGAAACATATGCTTTCTTCAGGCCCCTTCCGAGAGCGGTCTTCAGTATCCCGACAATATGACCGTGCTGCCCCTAAGCCTGGCTCTCGGAGTGCTTGCGGGATATCTGCGGAATAAAGGGATAGAAGTTGATTTGATTGACTTGAATGCGGGATTTTCTGATAAATTCAGCAACGATGAAGATAAAAAAAAGCTTGAAATCTGTTTTGATAAAGAAGCTGTTTTATCTTATTTGAAAGGTGAAGATAATCAATGCATAGATAGTTTGATTGAATATATGTTATCGGAAGTTGACATAGATAGTTATGATTCCTTTGGAATATCCATAGGAGCGGATTTTTCATTTGTGCAAATTCACTGTGGATTTCTTATAGCCAAATTTTTGAAGAGTAAATACAGTAAGACCGTATTTATCGGCGGTAATAACGTCTCTTATCTCTACATATTTCGTGACGTTTTTCTGGAGCTTTGGACGGCGGCATTACAAAACCTTACTTTTATAATAAAAGGCCCGGGAGAAGAGGTCATATGGGATATAATTAAGGGATTGAATGACGGAGAAGACATGGATGCCCTTGTCAACATCGGCGGACTTGTACGGCTTATAGGAAACGAGGTGGTTGCCAACGCTGAGTACAGGCCCCAAGTTGTAAGGCCTGATTGGGAGGGTTTGGACATCAAATATTATAAAAAATATATGTGCGATGACACCACAGGAGATAAAAAATCTGAAAGGGCGGCATCCGATAATAAGGTGTATGTTTACAAATGGCCTGATACATTTATAGACAGTCCGGGTCAATTGGTAAACAAGTATAACAAAACTAAAAAAGCCAAAGATGTACTCCCGAGATTAATAGTTCCTTATATATTCAATTATAATTGCCCCTATAACTGTGCTTTTTGTACTCAGAGTGATTATGACCGGGGAAGTGTGGTGGGCGGACAAGCAGAGCATGTAATTGAAGATATAAAGGCACTGATTGAAAAATATCAGACCAATTATTTTTATTTTCTTAACAATGCATTCAACTACTCGGCCAAGTTTGCAGATACTTTCTGTCAAGAAGTTAGAGCACAGGGAATAAAACTTTATTGGTCGGATTGCGGGCGTTTTAACAATCTTACATATGAAAGGTTAAAGCAGATGCGTGAAGCCGGATGTGTCAAGCTGACATTTGGCTTTGAAACGGGAAGCGAGAAGATACTTAAACTTATTGATAAACGCCTTGACCTTGCTCATGCGGAAGAAGTTTTGAAATGGTGTCATGAGCTGGGTATATGGTGTGACATTGAAGTTATTGTGGGACTGCCCCATGAATTTGAAGAGGATTTTGCAGCGACAAAAAGTTTTCTGGAGCGCAATCAGAAATATATAAATTATATATGGATAAACGAATATTTTGTGGTTCCAAACAGTCTTATAGGAAGGTTCCCGGAACGCTATGGGATTGAGCTGATACGAGACAGAACTACGTATAATGATTTGTTGAAAAACAATCTTGAATATTTTCAAAGCGGCAGAATTCCTTCAACTCAGAATGCGAAAATATATGGCTATAACGAAATAAACGGAAGAGATTATTCTCAAATTGTGGAGGAGAATAATCGAAGAATTGAAACATTGAATAAGATGCAGAAAATGGAATTTTATGAGGTTAGCCAGTTTTATAAATTATTTCTTAACAAAAAATAATCAAGGGACAATGAATGACCCAAATATCGCTTCTAATTAAATATGGTGCTAATTAATTGATACATTATTGATGCTTTGTTCTAAGCTGGAGATATTTTATAAGATTTAGCTTTAAAACATAGCCGGAGCAATCTAAAGCTTTGGCTATGTTTGTTTTTTCGCACCGAATTACTTGGCATTGGGTTGTGATATTTTAACCCGTATGTTTTGTAGATCATTTTGAAAAGCAGTGAACTGGGCAAAAATGGAAATACATACATCAATTATAATAATGTGGACAAATTAACACAGATATTATATGTTATTATTACAAATTATGAAACGGAAAAAATTATAAAAAAGTATTCAGGGGGGGAGAGGTAAAAATGTTTAAATTTCGAGGGAATTTGGCACTGTTCGTGGTAGTCTGTTTTGTGATGTCTTCTTTTTTGGTCAATTTGACGGCTTTTCCCGCAGGAGCGGCTGATGAGAATTTGCATTCCTATACATTTGAAAAATTCAAATTCCCCGCAGGAACTAAGATTAGCGATGCAATATCACATCCGACTGAACCTGTGATTTTTGTTGCAGATAGTGCCAATTCAAAAGTTTACTCAATTAATGTTGAGACTGATATGGTCAGAGAAGTCTATGTAGGCGGCACAATAGAAAGGATGGCCTATTTTAATAATGAGCTGTTTGTCACTGTTCTTACGAATGCTCATAGTCCATATTGGAAGCCGGAAGACCAAAGTGGCGTAATAGCGGTAATTGATACAGAGTCTATGTAATTAAAAGAAAAAATAGACATTGATATTGACCCTTTTAGTATTGTTGCAGGAAGAGACGGTTACCTGTATGTGACTTCAGGATCGGGATAATTGACTTATTTTAATAGCTACTCATGTTCCACCAAAGAACTTGTGGATTCAGAGTTTATAATGCATAAGAGTTTTGCTGATTATCATCCCGTATTAAACAGGATTTATACTGTTACAACAGATATATCGCCAAGAGATTATAATGTTTATAATGTTGACAATGGTGAATTTGTGTCATATTATGATTCAATTTACCATGGTGATTATCCGTTGGATACATATTTTAAAATATCTCCTGACGGAAATTACATATTTAACGGCTCGGGTTGTATATTTACCTGCACTGAAGATGAAGAACAGGATATGAGATTTTTCTTTAAGCTTGACAAGGAATTTAGCAATATTGCTTTCGATTTGGACCATGATTTGTTCTTTACATCCAAGGAAGACAATCAAATAAATGTTTATGATTATAATACTTTACGCCGTGTACATTCTGTGAATTCAAAAGGCAATGTATTAAATCTTCTTTTTGTGGACGGAAAATTGCTTGCTTTGACCGATGACTCCAAAGGGGCATTGACTCTTGAGAACGTTCAGATAGACAGTATTATAAATAACTTGCCGGTACCTACTCCGACACCTGCAGCTACACTTATACCTGTGACATCAAATGAACTTTCCGTTCAGTTTGACCTTAATATGGAAGTAAAAGATTCCGTTATTCATCCTGACAAAGAATTTATATACGTTATAAATAATCTTGATGAGTTGGTGAAAATTGATTTTAAGAACGGACAAAAGGTAAGTGTGCCTTTGGGTTATAATTCCAACTGTATTGCTTTTGGCAACGGGGAAATATATGTTGGCTTTGGTCCTCAAGGAATGATAGGAATATATGATGCCGATACTCTTCAATACAAGGACAGAATACTGGTTAAAGATACTTTCTTAGATATTGCGGTGGGAAATGACGGATATATATACATCTCCAAATGAAACCGGTTCTGAAAACGGCATTTTAAAAGTTTTTCCAGAGAAACCAAAGAAGCAGTATCCGTATCTAAGCTCCAGAGGCCTCAAACAGGATATTTAGCGGCCAATCCTGTAACTAATTCCCTTGTATTATCTTCTATAAACGTAAGCCCTACGGATCTTTATACAATCAATTATGATAATGGAATGATTACAGAAACATACGATTCTCCGTATCATGGAGAGCATAGAATAACTTCCAGAAACAGAATATCCCGGACGGATTGTATATATTTAACAGTTCGGGCAATATATTTACGGCTTCTGGCAATAAGACGGAAGATTTAAAACTTTACCTTAAACTTAACAAATCTTTTAATGATGTGGCCTTTGATGTTGAAAACGATAAATTTTATGTGGCTTTGAACGAAAATACAATTTATGAATATGATTACGGAACCTTTACGCAGATTGGCACAAAATATACGGAAGGTACTGTAAAGGATATGTACTTTAGAGACGGTTATTTGATAGCTGTTTCGAAAGTCGCAAACAGTCGGACAATTCTTGAAAAAGTACGAGTATGGGAAACACCGTTAAAAACCATTGATTTGAAAACTATAAGGTTAGAGATTCGGTAATTCATGACAAGAAACCTATAGTATACTTTGTTGATGATACTAACAGCAAAGTTGTATCAGTGAATTATGTCACAGGAGAAATCAAAGAAGGTAATATAAACCATTCTCCGAACTGCTTGGATATTTATAATGGAGAAATATATGTCGGATGTGGTCAAAACAAAGTTATTTACATTTATGATGGGGATACCCTGGAACTTAAGGATGAGATAATAAGCGTGACAGCTTTTGATGATATGGCTGTTGGGAATGACGGCTATATTTACATAATAGGTGACGGTTATGTTAAAAGTCTTTCCAGGACCCTAAAGCAAGAATTTTCAAGCAGGGAAGTTCGTTACTTTGGAAAGATGGAAAAACATCCTGTCCGCAACGTATTTTATTTTACAACACAAGGAGTTTCGCCGGCAGATATATATGCGTTTGAATACGATAACGGAAGTATTGTAAATGTGCATGATTCGCCTTACCATGGTGATTATAGTCTTGTAACCAACTTTAAAATATCTCCCGACGGTAAGTCTTGTTTAATGGTTCCGGGGCCATATTTGAATGCAATGAGGATAAAGAAGATATGAACTTTGCTCTTATGCTGGATAAAACATTCAAAGATATTGCATTTAACATGGTAGAAAAGAAGTTCTACATTACAGCCGGAGATAACCAAATCTACGTTTATAATTATCAAGATTTTACAATGGTTAATACCGTATCTTCGATTGGAGAGATATCAAAGCTGTTCTATGTAGGCGGCAAATTGTGTGCTTTATCCAGAAATGCAAATGGAAGGCCTATGTTCGAAGTAATTGAAGAACTCAAAATCAAATATGGTGATGTTAATAATGACGGAAAAATAAATTCAACGGATATTATGTATTTGAAGGGACATCTGTTGCGAAAGAGCGGTTATAAGCTGGAGGGATACGGCTTGTTGGCGGCAGATGTGGACGGTGACGGTTTGGTAACCTCATTAGACTTGTCATATTTGAAGAGATACATATTGCGTAAGATTTCAGACTTCCCTGCAAACAACAAATAAATTTGCTGACAGATTTATATGAATGGGGCACATGCTTGATTTTGAGGTGAAAGCAGAAAATGAGCAAACTCCTTTAACCGAAATTAAAAGAGCAAAATATAATATAATAAACTATTAATAATATATGGGAGTGTTTGAAGGTATTTAAAAGTAAATATATTTTCTCATTCTTTGCATTACCAGTATTATGAAAATCTTCATGTAGTGGCTTGAAATATAAACCAGCCATCTTTGACCGAGAACCCGAATACACCGCCATGCTTTTCCACGATATGAGCCATGCTTTTTGTGCCAAAGCCATGTCCCTCTTCATTTGATACCGGGAGGCCATGATTAAAAACCGGCTCATTTTGATAGCGGTTGCGAATGTCAATACACAGCTTGTTATTCTTGGAAAACATGCGCAGGTCTACAATACGCATACTTATGTCGGGTATTTGCTCCGAGGCATGTATGGCATTTTCCAATGCGTTTGACAGGAGGGAGCAAAGCTCTGTGTCGCTAAAGGGATGCGAGGCAGGAAGCTTTGCATTTACAGTAAGTTGGATTTGTGACTGTTTTGCTTTTGAGGCGAAAGAAGACAAAATAAGATTTACGGTTTCATTTTCACAGAAGCGTACGGGTGTGATAGCATCCAAGTCCGACTGGACAGTCAAAAATATTTTTGATTTCTTCTATATTTCCCTTAGATGCCATGCTTTGCAGGAGAGCGAAGTGATGACGCATATCATGCCGGTAAGAGGCAGCAGTTTTTTGCATCTGACGTAAAGATTCAAATTCTTTTTGTGCCTGCTTAAACTGGGAATCCAGTATATCCTTTTCTCTTTGAATGTTTGCCTGCTTTTGAGTCTCGGTATAATACAGGAGGACAAACACAAAATAGAACGTAGATGTTAAAAAAGGCATGAACTGCACAGCCACCCGTGCCCCGCTATACATAAAGTTGGTATAAACAGAGAAAGCATACTCGCACAGATAATAAAAAGCCGGCATTGCTCCAAAAAGCAGGCAGGAGCTTGTAGAGCGTTCTATCATATGGCGAACAGGCTCCATCGCATATTTCCGCAGGAAAAGGTATATCAAAAACGCAGCAGCAATATAACCGACATGGTTCACGGAGACACTGCCAAAAACTTCGCCAAGAGCAGTACCGATCCATCGGGGAGGCTGGCAGCACAGAAAAGATGCAAATACACTGGTTAGTGAAATCATCCATGGACGCTTCAAATATACAACTATGAAAACGGCGATGGGTAAATGGGACAACAGCGGATACAATTTTACTGTCAGTTCCATGCCCCACGCGTTTAAACAGGCAACCTGTGAAATAAATAAAACTACAGTTAAGCATCCGGCAGCAATGCAGTTTTTACGTGTACGCTTCATTCCGGCAAAATTAACTGCTACTGCCGTACCAAACAGTAACACAATAAAATATCGGGAGAATGCAATGATAGTTTCTGTCATTTAATTATTACGCCTCCATTTGATAATTCAGATATTGATGTTTGATTTCTTTTGCTTTCCCTTGGGCAATAGGAACAGAAACAAGGGGTTGCAAGGTGACTTTGCTATTTTCTATAATATCTATATACTGCATATTCACAATATACGAGCGATGAGTTTTGATAAAACATCTATATTTTAAAAGAGTGCTGCAGACAGTAGAAAAGGATTCTGTGCATTCAATTACTTTCCCGGATATCAAGTGATACAGCACATTTCTTCCAATTACCTCTGCATAAACTATATTTGAGATTAATATTTTTTGGATGCCATCGCTGCTCTTTACAATAATTGCGTTTTCCTTTTTTTGTGCTTCTATCTGTTCTAAAAGTTCATCAAAAGTTAAAAACAATTTCTCTTTCGAGACAGGCTTTAATACATAGTCAGTGGCCCTTACGGAATAACTTTCTAAGGCAAATTCAGACGATGAGGTAAAAAATAAAATCGGAGCGATTTTATCAAAATCTCGGATTTCATTTGCCAAATCAATGCCTGTAAAACCCGGCATCATAATATCCAGGCAATATATATCAAACTGCTTACCCTTATCTAAAGCAGAAGTTAGCTCAAATCCGCTTGAAAAAACTGTGTATTCAAAATTCAAATGCTTTGATGATTTATATTCGTCCAAGAGATGTACCATATTGGACAGGTCGTTCATATTGTCGTCACAAAGAGCAATCTGCAGCATGAATATTCCTCCGTTTTCTCATTATTCATTTTTGCACAGAAGTTGGATGCACTGCACTATTTCATGTCAAAAAAAATATGATTCATGCAAAATTTATTTTTAATTCAGCGTTAACTGATACAATTAATTTGATTAAGTTTTTTATTATGCAAACTAACATATATTATTTCGGAAATATCTCAACGTGATATTAAAGAAATCAGAATTATTTTGCACACCGGAAAAAATTACAAATTCACATAACGAGTGGCCTATGAATGGTCACAGTCTGTATGTTCCTGCTTAGATAAAAAAATAATTTGTTGGAATATTATGAAAATAATTTTCCGGTTAAGTACCGGAAATTGAAATAATGCACCAACACAGGCATGTTGTGTATGACATTATACTATACGAGAGGAGAATTTTACATGAAAAGATTACCAGCACTTATTTAGTCACTTGTTTTATCACTAAACTTTTAGTCGGCTGGTCG
>NZ_BAVR01000096.1 GCF_000521465.1 Acetivibrio straminisolvens JCM 21531 | reverse complement strand
TTATTTGGCTCCAATTACTTATTACTTAACTCAATTTATTGACGAGTTCAATGTCTTCTTACACTGTTCACTTTTCAAAGTCCATGTCGCTTTTTTCAAGCGTCTCACGCTTCGTTGCCTCAGCGCGGAATTTTATCTTAACATGTCGCTGTCAGTTTGTCAACACTTTTTTCTTAACACTTTTAACCAATTGCTGCAATGCTTAATTTTTGAGGTCTTGACGTGTCATCAGCGACAGCTTTAACAATATACCATCAAACCAATACATCATTCAACCGCATTGACATGCCAAAATCGGACTTTAATCCAATCTGCAGACATTTATCTCGTTTTTTCTGCATTTTCCTCGATAAAAATCTATATTTCGTACCATAAAAAATTTTATCGGTACGAACAAGTCTACAGAAGCTTTTCCGGCACAAATCTCCCTGCTGCAGTTTTAATAAGAATATAGTCCGCAACATACAAAACCGCTCCTGCTGCAAGTAAAATCAGAGTATTAAGCATGAACAACCCCGATACCTGTCCAATAAAAAGAAGAATAACAGGCACAACGATAAATCCGCTCATCTGCTGTGCATTCAGAAAGGTTTCAGCTTTAGCCGACACAAAAACCATAATTGCTATTGACAGTATTGTTACTGCCGGAGTTACCCAAAAAACTAAAATGCTCCACTTAAGATTAGGAAAAATAAGCTTTCCAAAGTAAAACCATCCCCCTATATTAACAATAACTCCAAACACAACAAAACATATCAAGGATATAATATAAGCCGGTATGGCAGTACCTATCACCTTCGCTGTAAAAAGCTGTTTTACGCTCATAGGTGTATAAAGGAGGGATTCCATGGTCTTTCTCTCTTTTTCCCCTACAAAGCTGCTTGCTGCTATAATACTGGATGCCATAATAGGTATCAGCAGAAACAAGTTAGGAAACATATAATTTACCGCCAGTTCAATAATCAATTGAGCCTCATTTTCATAGATAAATCTGCCTTTAATATTCTTTATCATTTCATCCATGCCGTTGAGGCTTCCCTCTCCATAACGGGCAGCAATCATTAAAGCTAAGGGTAAGGCCACCATTATTATGAGTGGTACTACAATCATCGGTATAAGTGTCTGCTTGCTTGACGTGATTTCTTTTATATCTTTATAAATTAATGCCTTCTGTACCTCTTTCATTTTGTCCCCTCCTTCTGGTATTCAAAATACAAATCCTCCAGATTCGGGCGTACCTGGCGCGCTTCATATATTTTGCCGCCCTTTGCAATAATGTCTTGAATCAAGGCCGACGCTTCCGCATCATCCTTTATGGGGACACGGATTGTCCTACCATCTTTGCTCTCCAATTTGTCTATATTGGGTATATTCTCGCCTCGTATCTCAAGAAAAATACTGCTGTTCTTTTTGCTCAGCAGTTGGAATAAAGTACCGAATCCAAGCATTTTTCCTTTATCAATAAATCCGTACAGCGTGCAAATTTCCTCAGCATATTTCAGTTGATGGGTACAGAGAAGCACTGTTACACCGTTCTCCTTAGAAAGATTTCTAATCATTTGGGTAACATTCATTGCAGCCTCCGGATCAAGACCAGATGTGGGTTCATCTAAAAATAGCACTTTAGGATTGTGCAGAAGTGCTCTTGCCAATTGAATCCTTTTTTTCATTCCCGTGCTGTAGCTTTTCACCTTTTTATCCTTCACTTCATATAGCTCCAGAGATTTTAAGAGTCTATTGCTTCGTTCCCTGATCTCTTCCTTGGTCAATCCATGCATACTGCCGAAAAAGTGCAGATTTTCTTCGCCTGTGAGGTTTTCATACGCAAGAGCGGTCTCAGTCATTACACCACAAAAGGAGTGTATTTTCACAGGATCTTTTGATGCGTCAACATTCATAACCAAGGCACTTCCACCAGAGGGACTCAGTATACCGTTTAAAATCCTCACTGTTGTTGTCTTGCCCGATCCATTAGGTCCAAGAAAGCCAAATATCTCCCCTTGGGGTATGGAAAAACTTATCCCTTCCAAAGCGTACTCTTTACCGTCATAGGATTTGCTTAATTCTTTAACCTCAATTGCGTTCATTTAGAAAACCTCCTTTCTGCTAATATAACCATCGGCTTTTCTAATTATAATACCTTATAACACCGTTGTTGATACATCATCCCGTAGCCCGATATATAGTATGTCTAAATTTTGCTCATGGATTCAGAACATCCATTAGTATCCTCAGCTTGGTTTCAACACTACCGGGCATATGTTCATGTCCAAAATACCTGAATACCGAGATTTCCTTTTGGCATTCCAGATGATTGTACACCGCAAAAACCGTTGACGGAGGAGTAATATCATCCACAAGTCCGGTGCAAATCCATGTTCGGCATTTTATACGGGGGGCAAGATTCATGACGTCAAAATAGGAAAGGGTTTTCTTTACTTGCCTTTCTATTTCTTCGCCGCTGTTTCTTCTTAAATATTCGTTGATTTCCAGATAGGGACCATTGGGCGCAACGTCAATTGCACGCTCAAAATGCGCCAAATACGGATAATACACAGCGGAAACCTTCGGAATATCGGACAACGCCGCTACTGCCAATGCAAGTCCTCCGCCCTGACTGCCTCCTGTAACTCCTATTCTTGATTCATCAACACATGGAAGCGAAGCCAAAACTTCAGCAGCACGCACCGCGTCCATGTATACTCCCCTATAGTAATATTCCTCCGGTGATAAAATACCTTTCGACATCCAGCCCACGGTATGTCCGCTGCTAGGAACAATGTTGTCCACACTTCTTCCCTGCTGTCCCCGAACAAGCATCAGAAGTGTAGCATATCCATTTAATGCCCAATTGACAACATCGGGAATACAGCCATCCATCGCCCAGTTGTACCCATGAAACAGTACAAGCCCGGGATACAACCCTTCCCCCTCTGGAACGGCAAGCCACCCCTCTATATTTGCACCTTTAAATCCCTGATATTCTACCCTGAAAACTTTTACTCTCCGTGCGGGAAAATCATAAGGTATGAGTTCATATTTTATAGGAGTCTTAGCCAATTCCTTAAGGCTTCTTTCCCAAAACTCATCAAAATCTTCCTGCTTTGTCAAAGAAGGCTTGTATCTTTGCAATTCCTCCAAAGGCATATCATATAATTGAGCCATTTTCCCAAACCCCTTTTTATCTAAATTTCTAGACTTTAACTTTTTTACATTCTATCATCCAATTATATATTGCACAATACTTCCCGAGAATTCATCGAGCCAAGTCAAAGGCATCTCGGTTTTTTCCCAGCTAACCAATTCTTTTCCTGCCGCTCTTAAAGCTTCAATACCTTCGCTGTATTTTTCAAACCAATCATCCCAATAATCTTTGCTTTTTGGGTCAAGTTTAACCTTTTTTCAAAAACCTTTGTGCTTATAAAATGTGTGTTCACATAACAACACAAGCCGGATAACCCTATAGTATCCGGCTTGTGCCTAAAGTATAATTTATTACATTTTCTTCATCAAAATTAATAAGAACTTTCTTCACTTACTCTTGTGCTCAGACATACATTGTAGTTTCTTATATCTGATACGAATTTTACCGACAAGAATAAGAATGCTCCAAATGCCACCAGTATAGCTAATATACTGATTTGCGAAATTGCTTTTCTCAAATCCGCTATCTGTCTTACACTAACCTTTTTCTCGAAACCTATAGCCCACATACCGATTGTTTGACCGGTTTTATCTTTCAATGGAATATACTTTTCAATGCATTTTTTCTCAGCTACAGTAATTTCTCCAATATATTCATTTCCTTGCTTTAATACAGTTTCTACAATTTCACTAGATGCCTTAGCTCCTATAGGTTTTGTACCGTCAGCTTTTGAAATGTTTGTAGTAACTCTTGTGTCCATCATAAAAATAGTCGAGAGTAGTCCGGTATGGGAGCTAATTTTATCTGCTATTACGGTATCATCGCTTAAAGAATGAGAACCTTTACAAAGCTTGTTATAGCTAATCGCCCAGTCTCCTTTGTACATTTCATTAATCATCATCTCTCCCAACTGGAACATGCATTCAACCTATCCTTTATATTGCTGTTTTCAAGGTTATTAACAACATTTCCGATTGTGAATCCCTGTACAGTAAACCAAATCAGGAAGAATGTACCAATGAGAAATAATGACAACATTAAAACTTTGCGCTGAGTCTTATCTCCTGTTGAATTGGATTCAAGGAATGAAACTTTAAGTGTATCTATATCGTTCAAGAATTTTTTCGTATAAAGCATCAATAACACACAGCCCAGTATGCCGCATAATACCGAAATAACAACAATTGAAATCCTCATGATAAATATCTGGCTGTCTTTGCTGCCAATATTGCTTTTTGGCATACCCACAAACCACATTCCCAAAACATTACCGTTGTTGTCTTTTAAAGGAACATATTTTACAGCATATATTTCGCCAAGAATGTCTTCTGTTCCTCTATAAGTATTACCACTTTTTAAAACGCTTTCAACCACCTCATTAGGTGCCTTAGCTCCAATTGGTCTAATTCCATCACTGTCAAGCTCGCTTGTGGCCACTTTTTCATCTCCAAGATACACAGTGGCAATTGAACCGGTTTTTTCTTTAATTGCGTCTAAAACTTGAGAATCGTTGTTTATCGGATTTTCTCCTCTAAACAGTTTACCATTCTTCACATTCCAATCCCCACTATATTTACTTTCGATGATTTCCAGTCCAAGGTTTGAAATGTAGTCCAGTTTTACTGCTATGCTCTTCTCTACCAGGTTCGTAACCTTGCTGTTCGTGACAAAAAATATGGCGACTGTAAATAATGCAATCAGAGCAATAGATACCCTTAAAAGCTTCTGCTTTAGCATAACCTTCTTTTTCATTCGTACATCTCCCCCTCAGAGTTTTTGTATATTTTTTATAATATAAATTAAAATTTAAATAATATTGAGACTATTTTGTGGAAAAGCTAACATTATACTACGCTATAATGGAAAAATTAGCAATACTTTTTTATTAATTTTTTATACTTTTTTGACTCTTTTGGGGGATAAAATTTCGACAAAATGTCACAAGCCTTGATTCTATTGGAATAGACGCCCATCAATTAAATTTTCAATTTCTATGCCGCAAATCACACCATCTTTGATTAAAAATGCTATGTGATTACATGTATTATCTCTGGCCGGGGCATAGCCGTATACATAATCATATTCTGCAACCGGATTTCCGTCGTCTGCATACATCTCTGTTTGTACCAAATCTTCTCCGTAAGCATTCTTGAGCTCAGTTTCACTCATTCCGCAAGCAATACCGCGATATGTCATAATTTTAGGAGAAGTCGTAGAAATAGAAGTCACTGTCCACCTTCCTTCTTGGGCGGCCTGCATATAAGTAACTACCAAATCATCGCATATTACTTTGTTTATATTATGAAATCCATCACTATCCCACGTTTCGCGGCTTATTTCATTCAAAGAATAGCCCCATGGAAAATCTCCATCATATATCCCTAATGCAAGATACTTTCCGTCAATAGAAACAGAATACTCAGAAAAACCCGGGTGTTTATTAATATCTGTTCCTGACAGTATCCTCCGCAAATCATCGGTAAAAAGTTCAGTGCCCGGTGTGCAATCGTTTTCCATCATGGAATTTAAAAACTTAAGGGCACCGTTGTCGTCACGGAAAATAAGATAAGTGCAATTTTTATAATTGGGCATAACCCAATTATCCTCAGTTATATACATGCCTCCTGCAAGTACAATGTTCTCCGGCGATTTTGAAAGGAACTCATAATTCATTTGATATATAATCAGTTTCATGCCATCAAAATCTTCATATGTGTAGCTGTAATTTAAATTTTCAATTCTCCAATTGACATATCCGTAGTCAGGATAGTCCTCACAGTTTATTTTAAATAACTGCTCTACTTCAAGCTTTGCAGCATCCAGCACTGCTTCCGGCACATCAATGCCTTCCATAACAATACCGGTTTTAGTACCGGCATTAGGAGAGCTGTGTTTTTCAGCTCCGCTAAAGGTACAGCCCACGCATATTATTGTTATAATCAGTGCAGCAATCACAGCAGAAATATATGTTTTTGGCTTTTTCGCAATCATATTAATCCTCTCTTTCATATGTCTCTTTCCCGATACCATAGTTGTAGCTGTACCCATAAGTCCGCCTATCGTTTCACGTACGGCAATCATATCAATAAGAGTACGGCCATAGGAAAATCTCGAGTCTTCACCTATATTCTTTATAGCTGCTTCATCGCAGGCAAGTTCCGAATCTATTTGCGAAAGCATTGCCGCAATCCACACTAAAGGATTCCACCACCATATTGCAAGGCATACCCCTCTTAACACCGACCAAATATGATCACCGTGCTTTAGGTGGCAAAGCTCGTGAGTTATGATATATTCGGTTTTCACGCCAGAAAATACAGCTTTGGATGTAAGATAGACTGCGGGATATGGAAATCCGAACAAACAAGGCGATACTATCTCATCCGTTACATATAATGGTCTGCGGCAATTATTTGCATAATAAACTTTAGATTTGCTCATCTCGCTCAAATAGGCTAAATAAGGCTTTCTGCTCTTTCGAAGTTTCATGTAAAAGGCCACATTCATTCCTATGAACAATAAGCCGGTAACGCAACTGCCAAGCAACCACACGGTAGAAAGTATCTTTTCAATTGATAAAGTTTTTCCTAATGTCTTTCCCGTATCTATTTCTCCATTGTGCTCTGTTTTTGATTCACTATCTGCCTTTGTCTCTTTATTTGACGGCTGGAGAGGCAAATATTCCGGCATTTCTTCAGACACGGAAATATGTGTCACGGTATTACTTTTCTGCAACTCAGTCCAGTTCATAACGCTTAAAGCACTTTCTCCAAAACTAAAAGGCAACAGGAGCCGCAGGAGCACCGGAATCCACAGGGCATACTGCAGTCTGCGACTGATTTTTTTACGGAATAAAAATCGAAGGAGTATTATTGCGACAATCAGGACCGAAGAGGTAATAACCCATCCTATCACTTTTCCACCTCCTTTTCGGCCTCATTCAAGATTTTATATAATTCTTCAATATCCTCAGCTCTCAAAGCTTTCTGTCCCGCCAACGAGGCTATCATCATACTTAGACTTCCGTTATAGACTTTGGAAAGGAAATTTTCAGTTTCATGGACAGCAGCTTCCTCTTTGTCAATGATGGGATAGAATAGTTTTGAACGTCTGCTGTCGTCACAGCGTACAGCTCCTTTATTTATCATACGCCCCAACATAATATTTATGGTAGCCTTTGTCCATGCAGTATCATTTTTGAGAGCAGCAACCATCTCGGCAATGGTACGGGGAGACTTTTCCCATAAAAGATTCATAAGTTTCCACTCACCATCAGATAATGCAGGTTTCTTCATATACAATCCCCCCTTCTAAAAGGATAACAAGTGTCATCTTAATATTATCACTTTGGATAACAAATGTCAACCTAAAAATATATTACTGAATCCTATAGCCGCATTTGTTGCATGTAAAAGTTGTATTTGGATTGCTGTTGCTGCATTCAGGACATTGCCATAAAACTTGCGGATTTTCCGGTTCAAATTTATTAGGATCAGCCTTATTGATTTTTTGCATCAAATTTCTAATAATATAATTTG
>NZ_BAVR01000097.1 GCF_000521465.1 Acetivibrio straminisolvens JCM 21531 | reverse complement strand
TTTATCTGTATTTTTGTTTTCTACATCATCTTTTCCATACCCTAATTTAGCTTCAAGTTCTGCTTCAAGAAGTTCTTGAATAATGTCCTTAAAGATATCTCTTAGGTATGCACTTACATCGGCAACACTTTGGAAATTATTGCTCTTAATTATTTCTTTCACTTGCTCTTTTGATAATGTTGACATAAAAAATCTCCTCCTTGGATATTATTTTGTAATTCTTGCCAAGAAGGAGTCTTTTCATTCTCTTATACACAAAATTTTCAACATTCTCCATGATTGCTTTATAATAATTACTTGTGGATATTGTAAACAAAATCCTACAATATGTAGGATTATTGTTCATTCCAGTATTTTGCATATAGTCCATTATTATTAATTAATTCTTCGTGTGTACCGTGTTCAACAATTTCACCTTTATCCATAACAAAAATTTTATCGCAATTTTTTATCGTACTTAATCTGTGAGCAATAATGATACAGGTCATGTTGGATGTTGCTTTTGCTAGTGTTTTTTTTATGCTTTTTTCTGTAATACTATCAAGATGGCTTGTTGCTTCATCTAAAATTAATATATCAGGTTTTTTCAACAGTGCTCTGGCAATAGCCAATCTTTGCTTTTGACCTTCTGACAGATCGTTTCCGCATTCTTCTAGCATGGTATTGTAGCCAAAAGCTGTTTTATCAATAAATTCATTTGCATGACTTACTTGGCAGGCATGTACTATTTCATTTTCGTTTGCGCTTGGGTTGGCCATTAATAAGTTATTGATAATGGTGTCTGAAAATAAAAACGTATTTTGCGAGATATAAGCTATTTTGCTGCGGAGTATTTTGGGAGGAATATCATTTATATTTCTACTGCCTATTAAAATGTTGCCACTTTCAACAGGATAAAAAGCCATAAGCAATTTAGCCAGCGTAGTTTTACCACAACCGCTTTCGCCAACCAAGGCTACACGCTGACCTGGCTCAATAGAGAGGTTTATATTTTTTAAAACCAAGTGGCGGTGACCATATCTGAAATTTACGTTTTTAAATTCAATTTTCTTTTTGAAGTCATAAATTTCAGTATCATTGTCTATATAAGCAATATTGCCTTTTTCCGGTTGTAATTCAAGTATATCATTTAATCTTTCTGCTGCAACAACTGCAGTCTGTATTGTTGGTTGGAGTTCGATTAGATTTTTGATAGGATTCATAAAATACGACAATAAGAAGTAAAATGAAATGAGTGTCCCTAATGTAACGGTTCCATTCATAACCAAGTAGGCTCCAACCCACAAAATAATAACATAAGAGATTAGTGATATTGTATTAATTATTATATCTTGCATATAAAATATGATAGATCCTTTAAAAATACTGTTTAATAAATTCATAAATAGACTTTCTGTTTGATTCTTTACTTGTTCTTCGCCATTAAATGACTTTATGGTTTCTATTCCATCAATTGATTCTTTAAGAAATGAAGTTACTTTTGAACTGTTTTCCATGATGCAATGATTTATATTATTTATTGGATTTTTAAAGATTAAAACTGTAATTGCATATATTATTATCATTGCCAGTGCAATCCAGAATAAAGTCAAGCTAATAGAAACTAAGATAATACTCCCTCCGATTACCATTAGCAAATCAATCATAAGAGTAAGAGTGGCTCCTGATATGGCATTTCTTATATTGGAGGCATCAGAAAATCTAGATATAATTTCTCCAGTTTTCCTTGTACCAAAGAACTCCATGGGTAACTCAATAACATGGTTATAATATCCAAGCATTAAAGGTATATCGATCTTTTTGGACATATTTGCCAGCAGATAGCCTCGAAAGAATTGGATTAATGCCTGCAAAATATATAGTAATATAATAGCGATACAAATAAAATCGAGTTGTTTAAAATGCGGATTATTCAATAAGTCATAAAAATTTATTAATAGATTTGAAATAGACCCTATAATTGGACTTTCATTATCGTTAGAATCCTCCTCTTCTATGTTGCAGTCTTCTTCGCAAGTATAATCATGTTCGTGTACGTGTCCAGCAACACTTTCAGTGCAAGTTGTAAGAATAACATCATCAATAATAAACTGAAATACAAGTGTACCAACTATTCCTATGGCAGAAATAATCAAAGATAAAATAAAAACAGATATCAATAATTTGCGTTGCCGTGTAATCAATTTGAAAAACTTCGCAAAAGAACCTTTGCACTTGTTATCGGGTTTAAACAACTGTCTTTTCAAAGATAATTATATGTCCTGTCCAAATTGAGAAAAAATCCTTATAAGAGTATTTCAAAAATCCTTTATACGGGTCAGCCACGTATATATTATTACCCTTGATTTTATATACGACAACAAAATGTTCTAGCGTATTATCGATTATTACTCTTGCGATAAGAGGCAAAGGGATTTCTTTATTGTTATAAGAATTCAAGAACTCTTCGAGGGTGCCTTCCAACGGTTCTGCCGAAAGCCCAACTTGTTTTGCACCATTAACAATCCCATAAATATTGGCACCATTGCTATCAACTTTTATAAGAGATCTTAATGTAGCCAATGGAAGTTTTAATCCGTAAAAACGACAAATCATAGAAAGACAAGCGGCGCCACAATCTTTTATATCATGTTGTTTAACTAGAGAAATACTCATATACATACCCCTATTGATTTTATCTTGCTTCATATTAAGTCATGATTCAAAACGGCAAAAGGACAAGCCTATTGCCGTTTTGAATTTCTAGAATTAGTACCAACCGTAGATTGCTTTGTCCATATATTCGTTCATGCATTTTGCTCTATGCGTGTACCATTTTTCCCAAGCTAAAATTTGAATTGACGATGTGAATTCTTTTTTGCAGAACTCACATGTATAAGTATATGTTTTGCCTCCTGAAATACTTCTTTGCGCTTCCAATGTCATTTTTCTCATATGATCATCTCCTTTCAGTTTTTTGAATAATCTTTAGGCTCCTTTTAAAACTATTTAGTGTTTTGGAGCCTGAATTTTGCATGTCTACTCCCTTCAAAGATAAACCCAATTAGTACGTACTAGTTTTAATTCACCTTTTTATGTTTGAGGATTATGCTGCAGCAATTTCATTGTATGCTATTTACAGATATAAACAATATACCATCTGTCATTAAAATCATTACATTTGTCATATGTCTTGAATTATAATGACATATATAATATGAGAACATTAGCAAATTCAGTTAATACTTGTGCAATATATAAAAATAGAACTTATTTACTTGAAATTATATTTATGATAATATATTGGTAGCTAATATTATTCGCATCTGGGGGGATCGACGATGAAGAGGTTTGACCGAAAAGCAGTATTCAAAAAAATAGTAATTGCTATTACGATTCTTTCTATAACAACACTTATCGGATGCTCCAAAGAGGATAAAGCTAGCCAAAACCTAATTGTTGCACTACAACATGGAATAACAACTCTAGATCCGGCATATTTAAGACTGTTAAATGAGCAATACATTGCATGCAATATATGGGAAGGTCTTGTAAGAAAAAATGTTGATGGTTTGATCGAACCGGGGATTGCAAAGAGTTGGGAAGTATCTCCTGACGGTTTAAAATATACATTTCATTTGCGTAAGAATGCTATGTGGAGTGATGGTAAGCCTGTCACTGCTTATGATTTTGAATATGCGTGGAAACGTGCACTGGATCCCAATAAGGATTCAGCTGTTGTATTTATGATGTATTTTTAAAAATGGACAAGCATATAATAACAATAAAGCAGAAAGAGATGATGTGGGCGTAAAGGCATTGGACGACCATACCCTCGAAGTAATCTTGGAAAATCCTACTCCGTTTTTTCTCGAAATACTCAATTACCATACGTACTTTCCTGTAAGGCAGGATATTGTTGAAAAGGATCCGGATTCTTGGCACCGTAAACCTCATACATTTGTAAGTAACGGCCCCTTTTATTTGGAAAAGCTATATGATAATAAAAAAATTGTGACATTGAAAAATCCACATTATTGGGATAAAGATAATGTACATCTTAATTCTATTACATATCTTATTGAAAGAATAGATGAAAAAGAAATATGGACAAGGTATACCGAAGAAATATTGAGCAATAAATCTCCTGAAGAAAGCACCATAGATTTTGGATATGTATTTCCGTCAGAAGTAAATATTGCAGATGAGATTGACTCAAAAAGGTTCAATGTAATTGCCGATAACTCATTGACTACAGTCTACTTGTGTATTAATTCTCAAAACAAACCCTTAGATGACATCAGAGTCAGACAAGCTTTGGAGCTGGCGCTTAATAGAAACTACATTGTAGAAGAAGGAAAGATGAATGAAGAAGTTGCGACCGGATTTGTTCCCCCAGGAATTCCAGATTTAGAACTGGGCAGCGATTTTAGAATAAAGGGTGGAGAATATATGCATAAGGAATTCTCCAGCGATAATGTAAGCAAAGCAAAAACCTTGCTCAAAGAAGCCGGATACACTGATTTGAGTCAATTTCCCACAATTTCGATACTTGCAAGAAGTTTGGGTATAGCAGAATATATTGAGGACAGCTGGGAAGCAAACCTTGGAATAAATGTGGAAATAGATGTATGCAAGGATGCACTTTATTCCCAAAAAAAGAATTTGCAAGAATTTGATATTGTGATTAACAGTTGGATAGCAGACTTTGCAGACCCAATAAACTTTTTGGGGTTTCTGGCTAGCGAAGATGATTTTAAAGGAATTCTTCCGTTGCAATATTATACTTTGATAAAAAAGGCAGGTGCATCAATGACAATTCTTTGAGGCTTGAATTGCTTCATGAGGCGGAAAAAGTATTAATGGAGTCATACACAATAATTCCATTATTCTATGGGAAAAACGCATATTATGTAAAACCTTATGTAAAAAATTATTTAAAGACTCCTTTAGCCGAAATCTATTTTAGAAACGCCTATATAGAATATGCGAAAAGATAAAAAGTATCTGGAGTTTGAGTCGCAAAATGAGGAGAATAGTGAAAATAAATCATGGGTCGCTTATTAAATTTTTTATAATACTATTATTTATTTTTTTAAATATTACTTTCTGCTATATATCAGAGGTAAGTATTAATAAAAGTTATGAAGATATGTTATCTCAGAGTATGTATCAGGAACAGAAGGTAGTAGAAGATTTTTTTAGATATCCGGAAAACATAATAAACATTTTATCTCAAAACAACGATTTTGCAGTATACAGAGCAAACGATAAGTTCCTAAGAAATGATATATTGTCACTATTTGAATCTATCATACTATCTGACCACAGAATAAGTAATATCTATTTTGTGGCAAATGATGGTATCACTATTTCTTATAAATTCGCAAGGGAATCAGGACAAAATCTAACTGATAAAATTTGGTTTAAAGAAGCTATTGAAGGAAAAAGACAATTTGTCTGGGTTTCTCATAGAAGCGATTTTTCAAATGATGATGTTGTAAGTTGTGTTAGGAGAGTAGTAGATAAATATAGCAATCCTATAGGGGTGGTAGGACTTGATATTGAATTGTTTAAGCTTTCGGAGCTGGTTGATAACGTAAAAGTTGGCGATGACGGTTATTTTGTGATATTGGATGAAGATGACAGAATAATAGCAACTCCTGATTATAAACGATTAGGCAAGGAAATTTGGGAGGGCAATCCTCCGGAAGACATGAATTTTAAAGGTACTAGAAGTTTTTTTTTAAAAATTAACAACAAAAAATGCAAGTGCAGGATGTTACAGGTTCAAGAGCTTCCATGGAAAATTGTAAATATTGTTCCCGTGAATGAAATTGTATTCAATATAGTGATATCAGCAACTCTATTCTTTTTATTAAGCTTTATCAGCTTTTCAATAGCTTTTATGATGTATTCAAAGAATAAAACTACTCAGCAGATAAATATAAAACTCAAAAATGCCAATGAACAGCTAAAGGAATATGCTTCTACCGTTGAGGAAAATGCTTATTTTACGGGAGAGAAACCGTGTGGCAAGGGATGTACACGATACTTTGGGACAGACACTTAGTATATTAATAACTCTTTTACAAGTTAGCATCCTGACTTGTAAAAAGAACGCTAAAGAAACGGAGAATAATCTGAAAAATGCCCTTAAAATTACCCGGGAAGGTTTAAATGAAGTAAGAAGGTCAATTTCAGGACTCTCTCCTAAAAAGCTTGAAGAGATGGATTTCTTTGATGCTCTTGAAAGGCTGGCTGCTGATTTTGAATATTCTGGTTTGGATGTTGAACTTTCAGTCAACAAAATACAACAAAATATTGGTGAGTCACATAAAGAAGTTATTTACAGAATTTGTCAAGAAGCTCTTGCAAATTCGCTAAAGCATGGAAAGGCGACTAAGGCAAATATTATTATAAAATTTACTGATAGTTACATCAGTCTCTTTATATTCGATGATGGGGAGGTTGCAAGAGTATAGACACAAAAAAAGGTTTTGGATTGCAAGCGATGAAACAAAGAGTTGAAGGATTAAATGGGAAACTGGAGTTTGGTTCCGGTGATGAAAATGGTTTTAATATACACGTTGAATTACCATTAAATGAAACTTAAATTTGGAGTAATTGATTTCAGAACATAGAGTTTTAAGAATAAAAGTATGCTTTATCATTTTACACACAATCACTTTTTATTTAACGGAAGAATATTTGATTGGAGGCAAAATTATCTATGATTAAAGTTGTTTTGGCAGACGACCAATCAATTGTTACTGAAGGAATAAAAAAATACTTGAGCAGGACAAAGAAATAAAGGTTGTAGGATGCGCAAAAAATGGTAAAGAAGCTTTAAAGCTATGCGAGCAATTTAGACCGGATGTTGTTTTAATGGATATGGAAATGCCAATATGTGATGGAATTGAAGGAACGAGACTAATCAAAACCAAATTTAATAATACTAAAGTTGTTATTCTTACAGTATTTAATGACGAGGATAGGATAAAAAAGTGTATTGAATTATGGCGCAGATGGTTATATGCTCAAAGATATAGATCAGGAGAAGTTAATATTGACTGTTAAAGGAATTGCAGCGGGATTAAATATTTTACATAATGATACATATAAAAATGTGGTAAATAACGTTGTTTCTCATAAGAAAATATCAATATTCGGAAATAAAAATTTGAATATCGATTTGACAGACAGGGAATTAAGTATAATTAAGCTTATTGTTGACGGAAAAAGCAATTATGAAATAGCAAGAACAATACACTTGGCCGAGGGAAGTGTAAGGAATGTAATTTCCGGCATGTTGAAAAAATTTAACCTTAAGGATAGAACACAATTGGCGATTTTAGCAGTCAAAAACAATATTATTTGATTAATAGTGCAGAAAGTTATTTTAATAA
>NZ_BAVR01000098.1 GCF_000521465.1 Acetivibrio straminisolvens JCM 21531 | reverse complement strand
TATTTAAGTCAATAACTTATTAATCCAACGGCTTATGAACCTAAAATTATTTTTTTCTTATCTTACTTTTCCTTATCTTAAATACTTTCTGCTTGTTTATCAGCTTCTGAGAATACAGGGCCTCCTCTACTTTCCTTACATCCTCATCCTCAATGCCGCCATTCCCATATCTTGCCTTGCTGTATAACTTCCCAATCCCGCTTGCTTCACAAAGTCCCTGCCGTCTCCATGTGTCAATATCCCTTACAGTCTCCAATGGCGTTAGATATTTCTTGAATAAATATCCGGAAGCCATGGCATCAATCAACAATTTTCTGTATATATATCGCACCTTTTCTTTATTGTCTTTTAAGCTCTCCCAATCGGGCTCCTCTTCAAACAGCTTTGATACCCGTTCATTAACCTTCTTTATAAAGCTGTCCTTGATGCTGCCGAAGGTTATGAGACTTTCTTCTTCATCCGTAAATCCCACATTCCACTTTTTTCTGAGCCATGCTCCAAGCACCGAGCCTGCAAGCTTTATGACCGACACAAGCAGAAAGATTAGAAGCATCAAAAAGCGATACATATAATAGTAATAACAATTATGTTGAATATTTTAGGGAAATGAACTGCCGGGGATGTATCCTCCGGAAGTCCATCAAAATTTCTTCGTATTATTCCAGCCAAAAATCCTCCGTCTGTCAGAATTTGCAGCCTTCCCGGCAGTTTCAGCAATGAACCTGCAGCCCACAGGGATACATGTTTGAGCTTTGAGATACCCGAAAGAGCGAAAATTATTGAAAAAATCACAGATATTGCGATTCGATTGTGACGGATGACGGAAACAGAAATAAACTTTTTATTGGTTGAATAGACCATAGACTTAATAAGAAGAGTATTGGCATGAAAGATATAAACTGCGACAATGACAACTCCCATCCACGATACGAGAGGCACGTACGGTTCAAGCTTATGCACAAAATTAAATACAAAATACGCAATAAAATATATCCAAAATCCATACCAGTAAGCTGTCTCAGGGAAAACTTTATTTAGCGGCAGTTTTGTATATAGTATTCCGCGGTACAATACAAGCAGGTAAATTGCGTAAATTATAATTAGCTTGAAATTTATCCCCGCAAATGCATATGCCGCCACACCGGATATAAATAGACCCGAAAGCACACACAAAAGCTTTTTGCCATTCCTTAGAAAGTAGCCTTCAATAATTCCCACAAGATAAGACACCAACAAGCTTCCAATCCAAAACCACACATAAAAATCCGGCAACAGCAGTATACCTATTGCAAATACAACAGGAAAGAACAAAAGTAACTCCAAAGCTCCCTGTGCCCATTTTTTTAATATGTCAGACAACCTGTTTCCCATAGCTATCAACATCCTTATCCCTAGAAGATTCGGGAGAAAGCCTTATTATTTCAACAGAATTACCCATGCTTTTCAGCCGGGCAATTTTACTCATAATGTCTTCATCCACATGACAGGTGATAAAAAGATAATCCCTGTTTGTAACGCCTGAAAATATGTCCTCCTCCACAAAAGTACTAAAAGCCTTACTCTGGGCAACAACCATTCTTGCCATAACCTCAAGTAAAAGCTTGAGCTGCTCCGAACCCACTCCCGGAGCGACCCGAACTACCTGCTTTGGATGTTCAACGGTGTACCCGTTTGAGCCAAAGCCCGTCTCAATTCCTTTTGACAAAGCATAATGAGCAATAGATGCAGCATAGGTAATTCCCTTTTCAATAATGTCCCGGTTTACCACATATCCAAGCACATTTTCACTGTCATCCACATTCAAATAAATCATCAGGCTTGGAGAGGAAGTATGTTCCAGTTTGTGAACCATTATTTCCCCAGAACGTGCAGTTGCGTTCCAGTTTATTTGATTCAACGGGTCTCCGCAGTTGTAATCCCTTACCCCGGAAATCATAAAGGGGTCTTCCACAATCCAACGCCTTACAGCTATTTCGCCAAGCCAATTATGTACAGGGAACGGAATCTCCTCTACACGTATTATTTCGGGATAAACCAAGAGATTTGCCGAAAGCTCTATATCTTTGCAAGTTTCCTCCATTCCCAAAACATCACCGCAGGTAATTACCGCAGAATTTAAAGAGTAAAATCCCCTCTTTGCACATTTTATCCTGTGCCTTCTCGTTATCTTTTTGTAAGAGCCCATGCTGAAAAAACTCTTATGATACTCCCCGTATTTTATATCAAGGTCCTCCTGGCTTTGGAACTTAAGCCCCGGGTCAATCCTTGACTCAAGGCGCAGCCATGGCACCGGAAGCAGCTTTTTATTTGAGATGCATTCGACCATATGAATTTCATCTCCTACAAAAGCCGTCTCATCGGAAAAATATCTCTCATATTCAATATTGTGAAGGCCATACTTTATATAAACCTTACGCTGAATATAAAGCACAATGACTGTTACAATAATAAACCAATGTATTCCCAACATCACGCCTTCATCCCTTATGCAAATTCTCTTCCGACGGAACAACCGCCTCATTTAGAATTTGATCAATAATTATTTCCGCCTGCCCCTTTGCCATGATTGCATTTTTCAATACCAAGCGATGGCACAATACCGGTTTTGCCATGGCCTTAACATCATCAGGCTCAACGTAACCCCGTCCCTTTAATATGGCATATACCTGTACCGCTTTGAGCAAAGCCTGGCTTCCACGGGACTTACTCCGATTATGACATCCTTGTGATTTCTCGTCTTTTCCGCTATATCCACAATATATTTTAAAATGTCGTCACTTACATATACCTTTGAATAACTTTTTTGGGCATCAATTATTTCCTTTTCCGAAGCCACCGGTTCTATTTTGTCTAAAGGATTTTCCTCTTTAAATCTCTTTAATATTTCCACACTCTCTTGTGTCTTTGGGTATCCCATTCGGATTTTTATAAGGAAACGGTCAAGCTGTGCCTCGGGAAGCGGAAATGTACCTGTATATCAATGGGGTTTTGAGTAGCAACAACCATAAACGGACGTTTTAGCATCCTTGTCTCACCGTCTACGGTAACCTGCCGCTCTTCCATACATTCAAGAAGGCTTGACTGAGTCCTTGGAGTAGCTCGATTTATCTCGTCTGCAAGTAGGATATTTGAAAAGATTGGTCCCGGTCTAAACTCAAATCTGCTTTCCTTTTGATTAAAGAAGTTTATACCGCTTAAGTCCGATGGCAGAAGGTCTGGCGTGAATTGAATTCTCTTAAACGAAGTGTCCAGCGATTTTGCCATTGCTTTTGCAATCAGCGTTTTGCCCGTCCCCGGAACATCTTCCAGCAGCACATGTCCGGATGAAATCAATGCAATCTGCAAAAGATCAATTATTTCATCCTTCCCGACAATAACCTTTCGGATATTTTCTTTAACTCTTTGCATCAAATCTTTAATCTGATTTAATTCCATTTTAACTACTTTCTCCTCTAACACCAAATTTAAATTATCTATCTCTTTCTAATATAATCTTATCATACAATTCTCAATAAATGATTTCAAAATGTTTAAAATTAGTATTTACATAAAAGCATTTTAAGGTTAATATTACTCATTTGAAAACAGAGTTACCTTTTGCTGTACCAACTTTGCCGCCTCTATAGCAGATTTATTGCCTTTTTTATATTCGTTAAAACCTTCAATCATAAAATCAATTATTTGCTCGTCAACCAGTACACATTCCGTTACTCCGTTTATTATTGAGTTATATTGTTCCACAACTGATTCAGCTAACGGTACAGTATCCATAGTCTCGCTGATAGCCACTCCAACAGTAAGCGTTGTCTTTCCATCTTCTCCCGAAAACTTCTCAATAAGTTCTCTCATAGTTTCATTATTAACCGGTATTCCCATAATATCGCGAAATTGCTTAGAACCCTGAATTTCTTTTGACAAAAAGATTTTCAATACTTCATATGCAATTGCTTTATTCTTGCTGTTTTTGTTTATTGCTACGATATCTGTGGGATGCGCCATCACCCTGTTAGATTCCCTAAATGTCGGAAGTCTAGAAATTCTTATGCTGCTAGCGTTAAAGTAGTGATTTATATGTGAATTGCGATACCATAATTCCCAAGGAATTATCGGATATTCAGTACTGCTTATCAGCGAAATTTTCCCGTGCTTTAATGCTTCAAACTCCAGCCCTATATACTCTTTAATAAGTTCTTTATCACAAACACCCGCTTTTTCAATACGGCCAACTGTTTCCAAAAATCTACGAACTCTTCACTGTCAAAGCTTGCCTGTTTTCTCTTGTAATCAACAAATTCTCTCCAGTTTGCATACATAATGTTTCTGATAAATCCATCTCCATAGCCAAAGAGGTAATTCTCAGGATTTTTCTCTTTAAACTGAACTGCAAAATCAGCCATATCTTTGAGAGTCCAGTTTGCCATTTCATTTTCTATATTATTTTTCTCAAGAATAGAATTGGCCGTCCAAAGAATCGGTACATCATAGGCCACAGGAATAAAGTATCTTTTGCCATTTATGACTCCGCTGTTTAAAATATTTTCATTATACTCTGACAGATTTAAATCTTTGTCCTTTGATATGTAAGGCTCCAAGTCGCAGAAAACTCCTGATTCCGCCATCTTTCTCAAAGTTTCAATCGTAGTCGAATTTTTTTTAGTGGAAGGACTCAAAACAATAACGTCCGGACCCTTCCCCGCCATTAATTCAGTTAAAAGCCTGCTTTTAAATTCTTCTCCACTATTAAGCGAAACTACTTCAAATTCCACATCCGGATATTTGCTTTTTACTATATTTCTTACTTCTGTCTGACAGAATCGCCAGGTGTTGCGTACATCACTATTTTGCCACCTATAACATCTTGTGTTTCATCCGGTGGTTTCTCTGAGCAAGACGTTGACAACAATATGCAAAAAATAATCAAGCTTAACACAACTATTTGAATTTTTTTCATACTTTTCCCCCTGATTATCCGTTGCAAAAAATTCAAAATATATTTCCTATATCTCTTCTATAATAATATTTTATCATGCAATCTGCAATAAATGGTTACAAAATAGTTAAAATCAGTATTTACATAAAAACATTTTATCATTGGCGAATTCCCATTCGAGATACAATGCTGAAAATAGGAAAGCAAAAAACATGGGAGGAATCCAAATTCGGACTTCTCCCATGCTATGAACTTCATATCTTATGTTAATACATATTTTAGAACTTATTTCACTATCTCAATATTTCCGCTAGTAGTTTCAGCAACAATGTTTACCTTGTTTGCATATTCATCATATCCGTCGCTGTCTGCCTCCACAAAATTTGAGCTCATTTGCTTGCTCATGTTGCGGTAGGTCATTTCCGGAATAAGGAGGTTAATTTCCGCATTGGTAGTCTGAGCCTTGACTCTGTATCCTCTCTTTTCCATATCGTTCATATTAACTTTAATGCCTGCAGACGATGTTTTCAAATTCATATTTATGTTCGGGTCGTCATTGTGGTTATGGACATTTTCAATAAATATTCTTCCGTTTTTCGTAACGGCATTGAGATTGGTAGTCTTTAACTGCTTAATCTCTATTACGGAATTGATGCATCAACATTAATGTCCTTGCCAATAATATAACCAAAATTAATTCGTCCGTTTTTGGTGGAAACATTAATTTTATCGCCGGTAACACCCATCAAATCAACATTGCTGTTGCTGGTAACCGCCTCGAAATTCTCAGACGTTGAGTCCTCCACATACACTTTGCCGTTTTTGGTAACCAGATTGATGTTTTTAAACTTCACTGACGGGAGGAATATCTCATGGGATACGCTGATGTTACCTATTTTATTGCACTTTAAAGACACCTTGTTCTCTTCCTGGCTAAAGTCAAGAATTTCATCTGCATTATCAACAGGGCTTTTTACTGTGCTTCTTATGATAACTTTGTTCTCCATATGCTTTTTCACAAGAATGTGCCCGTTAATTGCTTCTACATTAAGCTCCGTGTCTTCATTTACGTCAGCTGTCTCAAAAACCCTGTTTGTCGCCTTGTACTTGCCAAACACATTAAAAGAATTGGTTTCCACAAAACTGCTTACGAAATCTACAAGTTTGTCAGCCACGCCTATAGTTGTATAAGCAAGGTTTTTACCCAACTTTTCCACCTTAGTGCTAAATTCGTCCACTGCCCTTTCAAAATCCTTCTGGCTGTAATTCTTTTTGAACTCATTTTTCCATTCATTCAATCTATCTTTTACTTTGGACACCTCATCGGCAAAATTAGCTCTCTTTTGTTGGGTCTTAAAACCACTGTAGCTGCCGGCTGCTCCCTTATTAGGATCAACAGCTTCTAAAAGTCTTGCCGCTTCCTCGCTTGAAATTTTTCCTTCTTCCAACATCTTAAGTATAAACATTTTTTCTTCGCTAATTGACATAATATATACCGCCTCCTTTTCCTTATAAGCTGATATTTACAGCTTACAAACATTCATTTTCATCATTCTATCCAAACCTTACATTTGTCCGACAAACTTTAAACCAATCTATATGTTAAATTTTCTATGCTGTCAGCCTTTTAGCAAATCCAATGCTTCATCAACAGATATTTCACCCTCATATAATTTATCAAGGATTTCCTTTCTATTTGATTCTTCAACAGGCTCTTCTTCCGATTGATGACCTAATGCATTTGCTACGTCTTCAAGTTTATTTTTAACCGTGGGATATGAAACTCCCAGTTCCTTCTCTACTTCTTTGATGTTTCCTCTGCATTTAATAAACACATCTACGAACAACTTCTGCTCCGGTGTCAGTCTGCAAAACTTGCACAAATCAAAACGCCCTTCTATCGTCGTGTTGCATTTATCGCAGGTAATTCTTGTTATTGTCGTATCGTTGTTGCAAACCGGGCATTTTCCTAGTGCTTCCCTACCCATATAATCACTCCTTATTTTATTGATGTGAAACCTGTTTGCTTTATCACTAAATTACCACCGTATATTTATTATATTAATACATATATTTAGTATTGTCAA
>NZ_BAVR01000099.1 GCF_000521465.1 Acetivibrio straminisolvens JCM 21531 | reverse complement strand
CGGAAGTAGTCCGTATCGACGGAGAAGTGGCTGCTGTTATCAATAAACGAAAAGAAGATTTCTATAAAGAGTACTATTACTTAAAACCAGAATGTGAGAAAAACGGCTGGGAAAAATTTAAGGACGGCTGCAAAGCTGTTGCCGAGTGGTGTAAAGATAATTGGAAATCCATTGCTAAAATAGTAGTTGCGGCGGTAGTTATTGCAGGACTGGGAATAGCGGCAGCGTTGACAGGCGGTATATTGGGAGTCGTACTGGCAGGAGCATTCTGGGGAGCTTTGGCCGGAGGCTTGATAGGAGGAGCGGTCGGAGGAATAGCTGCGGCGGTAAATGGAGGTTCATTTTTAGAAGGATTTGCGGATGGCGCTTTAAGCGGAGCGGTTTCCGGAGCGGTAACGGGAGCTGCATGTGCCGGGCTGGGTGCTTTGGGAGCTCTAGCAGGGAAAGGCATCGAATGCGTGAGCGCACTAGGGAAAGCGATAAAAATTACGTCAAAAGTAACTGCAGCACTCTCGTTTGGTATGGACGGATTTGACATATTGGCAATGGGAGTATCGCTGTTTGATCCATCCAACGCATTGGTTGAATTTAACCGGAAGCTGCATTCCAATGCACTTTACAATGGATTCCAGATTGCAGTAAACGCGCTGGCTGTTTTCAGTGCCGGGGCGGCATCTACAATGAAGTGCTTTGTTGCGGGTACGATGGTATTGACAGCGGCAGGTTTGGTTGCAATAGAGAATATCAAGGCAGGAGACAAGGTAATTGCGACGAATCCGGAGACTTTTGAAGTAGCGGAGAAGACGGTGCTTGAGACATATGTGAGAGAGACAACGGAGCTTTTGCATTTGACAATCAATGGAGAGGTAATCAAGACAACCTTTGAGCATCCGTTTTATGTTAAAGATGTGAGCTTTGTTGAAGCGGGAAAACTGCAGGTAGGAGACAGATTGGTTGATTCAAGAGGCAATGCTTTGGTATTGGAAGGTAAAAAGCTTGAAATAACAGATAAGCCTGTAAAGGTTTACAACTTCAAAGTGGATGATTTTCATACTTATCATGTTGCACATATTGGTGTATTGGTGCATAATGCAAGTTCAAACTATAGTAATGGAATGCCCGAAATTAAAAAAACTAAACACGGAGAGAAGAGAGCTAAAGAGCGAGGCTTTAGTGATGAAAAAATAAATGATATTAGGAATAATTATTCACAAAAAGTCTATCAATCAGGGGGTAGAACTGTATTTGCAAAAAAGAATGGCAATTATTATGATGTAGTTATAGTTAATAAGGAAGGTGTTGTAATAACGACAGTAGGAGGAAAAACTAAATCATTAAAAACTTGGAAAGATGTTTTAAAAATGTTAAAAAACAATGGAGAGATTAGTTCACTGCCAATAGATTAAGAAAGAGTATTCTTGTACTAAAATGAAATAAACTTTGAAAAAAGGATGCCATATTGTAGAATTTAAGACGAGAGTTGCATGGACAGTGAATAGATTAGAGAAAGCGAAAGAACATTTAGTATGAAGTATACTTAGAATAAAGGAATAATGTAAATCATAGAAAGAACTCTGATTGTTAGAGTTGATATAAAAAGAGGAGTGTACTTTGATTGGGTATTCAGTTTCTGAAATATCGACTAATGATTTACAATATTTCTATAATAACATAAAAAGATTTTTAATGTTTGAAGCTCAAAAGGAGAAAATAGGGAACGTGACGCACTTTGTAATGAGAAAAATTAATCAAGTAGTAAAAAAGAAAACTAGAATTTCTCATTTTAAAAATAATTGGGAGCTATAAAAGCAGAAAAGAAAAATATTTCAAGAATAATTAAGGGGGAGTTATATGCCTAAATTAAACAATATAGAGGGTAATATTTTGTTAGAAATTAACTTGCTTAATAATGATTTTCTTGATGTTGATGAGGAAAGACAAGATAGTGAGAATTGGATTCCATTTGAATTTGTCTTAAATGTTCCACGGGAAAAATATGTTTATACGCCTGATATGGGAGCAACTTTTAGTGTATATGAGATTAAAAGTTTGATTGAAAAATTTGAGCAAATAGCAGAAAATAAACTATCTAAAAAAACTTTGAGAAATTTGAATTTTCAAGTTCTGAATCCTATTTTGACATTATAGTGGATGACCCATTGGAAGATGGAGAAATATACATGGAAATTTGGTTAAATATAGGCACAATTACTGACGGTGAATTAAGTGGTTATGACAAAGGGTTTAGGTTTGTGGTAAAATTAGATACATTTATCGAATTTACAAGTGAATTAAAAAGGCAATATAAACGTATGATGGAACTTTGAAAAAGAAGAATCTGTCGTGGGAAATTTGAAATCATAGTATAATAATACTAAAAAATTAAGACTGACAAAACAGAAAAGTAAGTTAAACACAATTGCATTACCAAATTAATGAAAACTGGTAATAGCATGATATATTTAAGTTATAACGGTGAAGAAGACAGTGGTATTTTTGTTGGTGCAGCAAGAGTTTGTAAGCTAGACTGGCTTGGGCTTCCTGCTTGTACTATAAACTGTTGACTTTATAATAAAATTATGATACTTCTTAGGGAATATAAATAATTCTGTGGTGCGGTTGGGCAAGATAATGGAGGAGAACAGGTGGAAATCCGCATGAGTAGACCTTAAGCATATCTGTCTCACTTTACCTACAAAAAGATTGAAAAGTTTCTTTCTTGGCAAGAATTACAAATAGTATCCAAGGAAGAGATTTTCTTATGTTAACATTATCAAAAGAAGAAATGAATAACATGATCAAGAGAAATAATTTCAAAAGTATTGTAAATGTGACATACCTAAAAGATATTTTTAGACATTATTCAAGAATTTCTTTAAGCTAAATTGAAGTATCATACCAATTACTGTTTCAAAAATCAACAAATTAGTCGACGAAAACCGGTACAAGGTGTATGATAACGGCAAGAAAATAGATTTCAAATGCTTTGTTGCGGGTACGATGGTATTGACAGCGGCAGGCTTGGTTGCGATAGAGAATATCAAGGCAGGAGACAAGGTAATTGCGACGAATCCGGAGACTTTTGAAGTAGCGGAGAAGACGGTGCTTGAGACATATGTGAGAGAGACAACGGAGCTTTTACATTTGACAATTAATGGAGAGGAAATCAAGACGACCTTTGAGCATCCGTTTTATGTTAAAGATGTGGGTTTTGTTGAAGCGGGAAAACTGCAAGTAGGAGATAAGTTGGTTGATTCAAGAGGTAGTGTTTTAGTATTGGAAGGTAAAAAGCTTGAAATAACAGATAAGCCTGTAAAGGTTTACAATTTTAAGGTCGATAATTTTCATACGTATCATGTTGGCGAAAATAGGGTATTGGTTCATAATGCGAATAAGTATGTTAAGGGAACGAGTAGTACTGCTAAGCCAACACAGACTCATCACTTCCTGACAAATAAGAGTAGTACATATACAGCACAGATTGAAAAAATAACCAAAAAGTATGGATTAGATCTTGATGGCAGTTGGAAGAAAGCTGCAGTGCAACACCAAGGGAGACATCCAAATGCATATCATGATTATATGCTTAATGAAATTAAACGCATTGATTCTATTGCGAAAGGTGATACTAACATATTCTTGAAACTTTTTGAAAGTGTAAAGAATGAAGTATTAAAAAATCCAGATATGCTTACAAAAAGCTTCTGGGAATAATAGGAGGTTATCATGAAATATTATAAGTTGCTATATGATTATGAACATGAAGATAATTCGATTTTTTTAGAAATTGACGAAAAAACCCTTTCATTTGATAGGTATGAAGCTGAAAAAGGAATCGAATCCTGTGATTGGAATGTTGATATTAAAGTGAATTATGATAATGGTAATAAGAGAGTAATTACTGACTATGTTCCAAATGATTTAAGTTGGTTTATTGTTACTGATAAATTAAAAAGTATTATTGAAAGCATGAAAAATAATAAAGTTCAGTATTTACCTATAAGGGCAAGAAGTAAAGATGAGTCAGAAGTATTAGATTTGTATTTGGTCAATATATGCAATATTGTTGATGCACTTGATTTAGAAAATTCGAAATATAGTGTTCATGAAATTGATGAAAATGAAAAAATGATTTCTGTTCAAAAATATGCTATAAAGGGAAGTGTGATTAAAGATATCGATTTATTTAGGCTTAAAGACCATTATATGTCGATTTTTATATCAGAAAAGCTTAAGAAAGCTATGGAGAAGAATGGAATTACTGGATGCGATTATTTGGAGGTTAAAGTTGTGTAAGGGAAGACAGGAATATAAAGGAACAGTTTGATTGTCTTAGCACTATACTATTTCTTGAGATGCATGGAATTGAAATGATTGTTTGTAATATTAATAATGTTAAAATATTATAGTACTTTAATTATTAGTTGTTTATACGGACTTGGTAGACAAAGTATTTTTCAATGTTATATAAGCGGATACTATTAAGACATATGCAGATACATGAAGTTTAAATGAAGCAAAATTCAATCCCCGGCAAGCCAATCAAAGGTAAGCCGGGTTTTCTTTTATCCATGCTCGGCAATATGTAATACATTGCAATACAATTAAACCAATAAGAAATACAGGAGGTGCAATAATGTCTACAGAAAAGGATAGTATGCTACGGGTAAGGCTTACACAAAGGCAGTCGGATGAATTGGATGCTATCATTGATGAGTTACAAGCACGAATGCCGGAGCAAGCGTCACCACATCAAGCATAGCAAGATACGCTCTGGAGAAGTATGTGAGCGACTATATCGCCAAACGTGATGAAACGAAAATTTTTATTGAAATCAACACCGCAGATGCTACAGATGAGGATATAAAGAATCTCTATGACCTTATCTCCAAGCTGTTTGATGAAGCAAAGGAGAATTACTCACCAATGGTTCATTACATGGTTGGAGAGATTTTAGAGCCTGTGATGATGAAGATGGCAAGACTCATGAAGCTAAAGAAGCCGGAGGTGAAGGCAGGTGAGTAAGAAAAAGTACATTGTCCGCTGTCCTCATTGTAATCACAGAGTATTTGATGCTGATTATGCTGATGTTGAAATCAAATGCCCGGTGTGCAGAAAGGTTTTTGAAGTAAAGCTGGAGAAAAAGGCGGGGTGAAAAGTGAATAAATCTGGCACAGAGCCACAAAGGGAGCACAAGACTCACCTATAGAGTCTGGCAGATAGTTTGAAAACTATTTGTTAGGCTCAATTTGTTTTCAGCACGACAGGAGGTGAGAATTTGAAAGTGACAATGATGGACGCAGCATTAAAATATGCAGAAGCCAATATCTCAGTTAAGCCTTTGCATTGGATTTATGAGGATGGCTCCTGCTCCTGCAAGGCAGGGAGAAATTGCGACAGCAAAGGAAAGCATCCGTTATATACCGGCTGGTACAAGAATTCTACTGCTGATATGGAGCAAATAAAGAAATGGTGGACGAAAACACCCAATGCCAATATAGGCATTCTTACAGGTGAGAAATCCGGCTGGTTGGTGCTTGATGTGGACGATGGTGGTGATGAAACTCTATCGGTACTTGAAGCAGCACATGGCAAACTTCCGGATACGATTACTGCTGTTACCGGCAGAGGAGGTCGGCATTATATCTTTAAATATCCTAAAGGCAGGAGCATTCCTAATAAAACAAAGTTTGCACCGGGTCTTGACACCCGCTCAAACGATGGTTTGATAGTCGTTTCACCAAGCGTTCATATAAGCGGTAATCGGTATGAATGGATAAAGGATCATTCTCCCTTTGACAGAACCCCGGCAGAAGCTCCGGAGTGGCTATTAAAGCTTATGGAAAGGGAGGAAGTATTGCTTACACCCTTTGAAGGTAGCAGTATTATAGTCGAGATTAAGGAAGGAAACCGCAACAGTACCCTGACAAGCCTTGCAGGAACCATGAGAGCAAGAGGAATGACGGAGGAAGGCATCTATACGGCATTACTTGCAGAAAACAACGCAAGGTGCAATCCTCCGCTTGATGAAGCGGAAGTTAAGAAAATAGCGCACGGTATCAGCAGATACCAGCCAAATCCTCCGGGGAAGAAGCATTACCACAGGACAGGCAGCGGAAATGCAGAAAGGCTGCGTTACATGTTTGGTGAAATCATTAGATATTATCCGGCTTTTAAATACTGGTTGGTATATGACAGCTGTTGCTGGAGGAAAGAAACCGGAGAACTTACACAGTTTGCTATTAGAACAGCAAGAGATATGTTCGCAGAAGCAAGCTGGATAAAAGATTAAGCCACGAGGAAAGAATTAGTGTGCCATGCCGTGTAGTCTGAAAACGCAGGCAGCTTAAAGCCATGATCGATGTAGCTCCAAACCTTGAAGCTTGATAGTCATGCCAGATAAGCTTGATTCTGATATATGGAAGCTGAACTGTAAGAATGGTGTGGTAGACATAAAGACAGGAGAACTTTTCCCTCATAAGCAAGAGTACTACATAAGAGAGAGTACTATATGAGCAAATTTGCCTTGTCGAGTTTATTCCTAACAGCAAGGCACCCAGATGGATTGAGTTTCTGAATACCATTACGGGAGGAAGCAACGATATAGTTTAGGTTTTCAAAGAGTTAGTAGCTTGTAAAGAATTA
>NZ_BAVR01000100.1 GCF_000521465.1 Acetivibrio straminisolvens JCM 21531 | reverse complement strand
CATTGTCAGGTGTCCTTTCTGCCTGCTCCTCAAACACCTGGCTTAAGGTCTTTTCCTTGGGATATTCTTTATTCGTGTCGTTAAAGTCAAAGAGAATCTGCTCTTTTTCTTCCCTTGTGAGCATCTCTATCTCAGAAATTTTCTTATTCGGTTTTTGCAAAACTTCCCTTGTAATATTTGCAAAGTGTTTAGCAAGCCTTTCTATGGTCTCTTTTTTGAAAAGTGCAGTATTGTACTCAATAATGCATTCAATACTTCCGGTTTTGTCTAAATATACATCAAGCTTTAAGTCCAATTTTGAGGTATGGCTGTTTAATTTATACAAATCAAAGGATAAGCCTCTAGTTTCAAGCTGATATCCCTATCAATTTCATTATGAAAAATAAGCATGGTATCAAAAAAAGGATTTCTTGAAAGCTCCGGCCTGAAACTGAGCTTTTCCACCATCATGTCATAGGGATAATCTTGATTTTCATATGCTTTCACCAATTCGCCGTTTACACTGTTCATCAGTCTTCGAAAGTACCGGCCGCATTTATTTGAGTCCTTATCGGAAGGAAGTTGTTGAACATTCCCACCATGTTCTCCAAGTCAGGATGATTTCTACCGGCAGATAAGGAACCAATAATTATATCCTCCTGGCCGGTATACCTGTGCAAAAGAGCTGTGTAAACGGAAAAGAGCAAGCTATTGAGAGTAATCCCTTGCTTTTGTGCCAAAGCATTTAACAGTGCCGAGGTCTCCACTCCCAGATTAAACTCCACCGTATCCCCTACAAAGGTCCTTACATCCGAACGGCTAAAATCCAGTGGCATGTCAAGAACAGGGATGTCTCCTTCTAAAGTTTTAAACCAGAAGTCCTCCTGTTTCTTTAATGCTCCATCTTGAAGGCGTTTACTAATCCAGTAAGAAAAATCCTTGTATTGTATCCTCAAATCCGAAAGCTTCCTACCATTGTACAGCTCTCCAAATTCTTTTACCAATATGGCCACAGAAACTCCGTCCGATATTATGTGATGCATGTCCATAAAAAGAATATGTTTATCGTTTCCAAGTCTTATGAGGGTAACCCGAAACAGCGGTGCCTCTTCCAAATTAAAGGGCTTTACCAGCTCCCTTAATACACCATCCGGACTCTTATCATTGCATTCGATAAAGTCCACATCAAAGTCCACTTCACTATGTATTTTCTGAACTATTTCTCCATTATAAATTCCAAAAGAGGTCCGCATGGGCTCATGCCTCATCACAAGCTCCTTAAAAGCACTCCTTATCCTATAAGGATTAACTGTACCTTCCACCAAAAAAGCCAAAGGCATGTTGTAACTTACTCCAATTCCTTCAAACTGGTGCTGCACAAACATTCTTTTTTGAGAAGAAGATGCAGGATATATCCCCTTTGGATAACCTATATTTTCCTCTATCGGATTTATTTTTGAATATACACTTTCTTCCAAACCATCAATGCAATCGGCAAGCTCTCTTAAGGTTCGGACGTTCAATATTTTTGACAAGGGTATTGACTTGTTAAACTCCCTATGTATGCGTGCCGACAAAACCGTAGCTTTTAGAGAGTGGCCTCCCAGTTCAAAGAAGTTGTCCGTTGCTCCGACCCTGTCAACTCCCAGCACTTCTTCCCACAATCGAGCCAGCTTTTCTTCCGTTTCTCCCTCCAAAGGCACGTATTCTCTTTCCGCTGCTTTGTCTGTTTCCGGCTCCGGAAGTCTCTTTTTATCAATTTTACCGTTTGAGTTAAGAGGCATTTCATAAAGCCTTACAAAACAGGAAGGAACCATGTAAATCGGAAGCTTTGCCATCAGATACTCCCTAAGGCTTGGCAAAGAAACTTCCTCATTTGACGTAAAATAGGCACACAGATATTTATTGCCGCTTTTATCCTCCCGGACAACCACAATCCCTTCTCTGATTCCTTCATATTCCAAAAGCTTAGACTCTATCTCCCCAAGCTCTACTCTAAAGCCCCTAAGCTTTACCTGAGTATCTATTCTGTCAATAAATTCGATACTGCCATCGGAACGCCATCGTACAAGGTCTCCGGTCCTGTACATCAAACTTAATTCCTTGTTTTTATTACCCCTGCTGCTCTTATCATTGTCATATGCCTCAAAGGGGTTTGGAACAAACTTTTCTTTCGTCAATTCCGGACGATTTAGGTATCCCTTCGCCAAACCGTCCCCGGCAATGCACAATTCACCTTGGGCTCCAAAAGGCTGGAGATTGTTGTTTTTATCCACAACATATATTTTGGTGTTGGATATAGGCTTTCCAATCGGTATGGTTGCATCCCCGTCTCCTATGGAATCAACAAAGTGGTACGAAGCAAAAACTGTACTTTCCGTAGGCCCGTAAACATGTATCAACCGGCCCGGGCAACATAGTCCAATACCTTTCTCACATGGGAAACTGAAACTCTTTCGCCCCCAAAAAGTACCTTTCTGACATTTTTAAAGCATTGGGGATTAAGATCGGCAAGAGTATTGAACAAAGCTGTGGTTATAAAAAATACCGTAATGTTTTCTCTTTCTATAAGTCTTGACAGCTCAAAAATATCGAGCAAAGTCTGGCTTTTGACCAAAACAAGCTTTGCCCCGTTCAGCAGCGCCCCAAAAATATCAAAAGTAGAGCCGTCAAAAGCATAATTGGAAAGCTGTAGTAAAACATCCCTATCAGTAATATCAATATAATTGGTGTCTTTAACCACTCTAATAATGTTGTAGTGAGTGGTAAGGTTACCTTTAGGCATACCGGTGGAACCGGAGGTATACATAACATATGCCAGACCTTCAGAAGAATTTATACATTCAATATTTTCCGCATTTTCATTCTTAAAAGCGCTGTTGTCTTTGTCCATTACGATAAGTTCCGGTAAAGAATCCTCTAACGAGAGCTTGCTTTCAAGACCTGCACCCAAAACCAGAAATTTTGTGCCCGAGTCACGGAGTATAGAAGCAATTCTGTCCAAGGGATACTCCGGATCTATGGGAAGATAAGCTCCCCCCGCTTTTAAAATTCCGAAAATAGCAACAATCATATCCGGCGAGCGTTCCATCAGCATTCCCACTATATTTCCCGCTGCCACTCCTTTTTTTCTTAGGAAGTGTGCAAGACGATTGGCCTTTTCATTAAGCTCCCTATATGTCATTTCCATACCCTCAAAACAAGGGCAATATTGTCCGGAGCCTTTGTACCTGTTCTTCAAACAGCAGGCTCAACGTTTTGCTCTTTGGATATGTAGTGTCCGTATTGTTATATCTATATAAAATTTCATCTCTTTCATCTTTTGACAAAATATCTATTTTTGAAACCTCTATACAAGGGTTTTCAATCATGCAATTTATAATATTTATCAGCTGACCTGCCATTCTTTCTATGGTAGCTTGCAAAAATACGTCACTATTGTAAATAAACTTTAGCTCCATACCGTCAAACACCGATACCGCAACAGCAATATCGAAATTTGTCATCTCAGACATGGAAAAGGACTCTATTGCAAGACAGCTGTCTTTGTTCATCATCTGCTTGTCTATAGGATAATTTTCAATTACCATTATTGAATCAAACAAACTCTCTTTATTGTCCATACTGCTTAAGGATTTGATGTCTGTGAGGGGCGTGTCTTCATAAGGCCCCCTGTCCCTTAGGGACTTTTCCACTTCATTTAGTAAGTCAGACACCTTCTCCCTTGCTTGTGACCTTACTCGAAGAGGCGGTGTGTTTATAAAGAGACCCACCATATTCTCAATTCCCTTTATTTTTGCCGTTCTGCCCGATACCGTCGTGCCGAAAAGTACATCCTCCGAATTATTATACCTTTGAAGCAGTATTCCCCAAGCTGCATATAAAACCGATGCCAAAGCCACCTTTTGTTCCCGGGCAAAATTCTTTATTTTCTCGGTGTTTTCCCTTTCAATATCAAGGGTGTAAATCCCGGCCTTCTTTATCTCTCCCTGCTTTTTTGAATCCCAAGGTAGCAAAGTCCTGCTCTCGATTCCTTCCAAATACTTTGACCAATAGCTTTTTTGTGCGTTGATATCCCGGCTTTGATGCCATTTTACAAATTCCCTGTACCGGTTCTTTACAGGCCTTGACGGCTGCTCTCCTTTTTGAAAGCATTGTATGCCTCAAAAACTCTTTAAGAAGTATGGAGTTGCTCCAGCCATCATAGATAATATGATGATTGGATATAATCATCTCATATTTGTCTTTGCAGAGTTTGCAAAGAGTTATCCTGAAAGGCTCAGTACTTATATCTATGCCTTCTTCTCTGTCCTTTTCCTTTAATCTCTCAAGCAGACTTTGCATTTCTTCCTCGTTATACTCGGAAATATCACAAAGCCTTACAGGAATCTCATAATTTTTTAAGACCACCTGAACCGGCTTCTCAAGCTTTTCCCATCTAAATACCGTTCTTAAGGCCTCATTATTTTGCGCCGTATAATTCCATGCCTTCCCAAATGCGTCAATATCTATATTTCCGGCAATTCTCATGCAAAGCTGCTCAAAATACTGCCTGCTTTCGGGATTGCTTCTGTAATGAAACAGAATACCCTCTTGCATCGCAGTCAGTGCCAATATATCCTCTATATTTTTTTATCAAGCTTATTTGCTGTCATACGTCAATCCCCCTGATTTTCAACCAAACAACATATCCAATTCTTCCTGATTTATATCTAGTGTTTCAAAATCCGATGGAGTAAAAAATACTTCCTGGGTTTGAGCTGTATATTCCACTATATCCTTAAGGTTTTTCAGGTATTTATCTCTAAAACCTTGGATGGTTTCTTTTTTGTATAGTTTTTCACTAAAATGAATATCCATTTTAAATGCATTGTTTACAACCATGCAGTTTATCTCTACTTTAGCGGTCAAAGAGTTGTGGATGCTTGTATCCCTTCCGGTGTCCATGTCTAAATAGGCAAAAATATCATTGTCTCCTTCTTGCCAAATTGCCCAAGGTAGTTGAACCTTATTTCCGCAATGCCTCTTTTTTCCGGTATAGCACAGCTTAAATATTTAAGTATTCCGTATCCTATGCCTTTTTGAGGAACTTTTCTTATCTGCTCCTTTATTTCCTTTATCTGCTCCCCCATATCCTCATGGATAATCTCAAGCTTTAAAGGATATATTGCGGTAAACCATCCTACTGTCCTGGAAACATCAATACCATCGATATTTCTCCCATGGCTTTCCATCTCTATCACCATTTCGTTTTGGCCTGTCCATTCCCTTATTGTCCTTGCCAAAGCAGTAAGAAGAAGCTCTTCCACATTGGTGTTGTAGGCCTTATGGGCATCTTTCAAAAGCTTTTCCGTCTCAGCCGGCTCAAGTTTTCCTTCAATCACCGTGCCATGATTTTGGCTTAATTCCCGGTTATCGAAATCTTCCGGAAGCTTGAATAGAGTGCTTTCACAGGAAACCCAAAACTCTTTTTCTTCATGGAATTTGGCACTGTCCTTTAATGAATCCAGCTTTTCATACCATTCTTTGAGGGAGGCCGTCTTTTGAGGAAAAGTTATCTCACTTCCGGTATCTATTGCTTTAAAGGCAGTATACAAATCCTCAAGTATAATCCTCCAAGAAACTCCGTCAACCACCAAATGATGCATTGCAATAAAAAGTCTTGTGTCATTTTCACCAAAATTGATTAACGCAGCCCTTACCAAAAGTCCATTCTCTATATCAAAGCTTTCTTTAAACGACTCACCTATTTTTATCATTTCCTGTTTTTGCTCATTTTCCATAAGACCAGAAATATCAAAGGTCTCAACTTTAAATTCCTCTTTAAGATGACGGCTGTTATAATACAGTTTTTTATCCTTAGCCGAATAATTTACTCTCAAACCGTCATGGTGTTCTATCATCTTTTTAAAGACCTTTTCGATATCTTTAATATCTATTTTCCTCTTCATTTTCAGTAAAACCGATTGGGTAAAATAGCCGGGGTTTTTGAATTCTCTACTGAAAAACCAGCTTGCCACAGGTGTTTTTCCAAAACTTCCTTCGACAAGTCCTTGTACGTGAATTTTTTTATTTTTCTTCGGTTCCACATTAAGGAGGATTCCTGAAATCGTGCGATACACAAGAATATCTTTTACCTCTATGTCTATTCCTTCCCGTGCCAGCAAGGAAACCACCTGTATTGCCTTTATGGAGTCTCCCCCCAATTCGAAGAAGTCATTGTTAATTCCTACTTTTTGTACTTGGAGTACTTTCTCCCACACCTTTGCCATCTTGTGCTCAAGTTCATTGCCGGGGGGAATGTACTTCCCTTCAGTATCTATATTGATTGAAGGCATGGGAAGTGCCTTTCTGTCAATTTTTCCGTTGGGCGACAGAGGCATTTTATCAAGCCTTATGAAGTAAGACGGAACCATGTATTCCGGAAGACTTTTCGTTAAATGCTCCCTAAGCTCTGAAGGAACAATTTCCCGGTCCCCTGTGATGTATGCGCAAAGATAATTGCCTCCATCCGCATCTTTCCTTGCCATGACCACTGCTTCTTTTATATCAGA
>NZ_BAVR01000101.1 GCF_000521465.1 Acetivibrio straminisolvens JCM 21531 | reverse complement strand
TAACGGATCTCTCATATCCTCATCTCCTTTTCATTCATTATTTATGGCCAAAGTCCGATTATTTCACCATTGCTGCCCAGTCTATATGTTATCACTTTTCCATCTTTGCCAACTCGTGATAAAACTTTTTCTATTTGACCATCATCTAACGCTTGCAATATGTCTTTTTGCAGCTTTCTATCGCCATTAACTGCTTCCAAAATTCTTTTACCACCATCCTCAAGGAGCCACTCATCCGACATTTGTTTTATGCCTTTTTTCGTTTTTCCCAATTGTGCACTATTAAACTTTGACTCATTAATTACATATTTAATATTTGAGTTTGGATCCTCGTTTACATATATTCCATCTATCCCCTTTACAATTTTATCATCCGGAGATGTCGGTGCACTTCTCCCCTTTCGTTTTAAATTATATCTTTCTTCTTTCAGACTTTGATTGTTAATTAAATTATCGTTCGCACGATATTCTCCATAATTACCCTTTTGCTTGTTACTGGCGGTTTCCAGATCCAGATTTTCAAAGGTAGTTTTAGGATTATAATTCGCATTATGTACCAATATCCCTTTATTCCCAACATGATAAGTATGAAAGTCATCAACTTTAAAGTTGTAAACTTTCACAGGTTCACCAGTTATTTCGAGCTTTTTCTCTTCCACTACCAAAACGTTGCCTCTTGAATCAACCAATTTGTCTCCGACTTGCAGATTCACCGCTACAACAAAACCTACATCTTTAACATAAAATGGATGGTCGACGGTTGTTTTGATTACTTCGCCCCCAATTCTCAAATGCAAAAGCTCCGTTGTCTCTCTCACATATGTCTCAAGCACCGTCTTTTCCGCTACTTCAAAAGTTTCAGGATTCGTCGCAATTACCTTGTCTCCTGCCTTGATATTTTCTATCGCAACCAAGCCTGCCGAAGTCAATATCAGCGTGCCTGCAACGAAGCACTTCATTGTGGATGCCGCTCCGGCAGTAAACACAGCCAGCGCGTTTACTGCAATCTGGAATCCATTGTAAAGTGCATTGGAATGCAGCTTCTGGTTAAATTCAACCAATGCGTTGGATGGATCAAATAATGATACCCCATAGCTAATATGTCAAACCCATCCATACCGAATGAAAGTACTGCAGTCATATAACATAAAACATTTCACTACCTTTGTACAACTTCTAATGTGTTTTTGGCTCTGAATATAATTGAATATACATCTATATATGAAACAAAAAGGTTACATCAGTTGAAATTGCGTGACCTGCAAATTTGTCCTTATCCCTTAAGCCTAAGTTTTTACGATTTGCTAGTAGCTTTGTACAAATAAAAAATTGCCATATAAAAAGCTAATTTGTTTTATCTTCTTTTAAGTATTTTTTATCGTTTTCCTTAAATATCTCTATCATCTCACAACAAAAGCCTAACCATCTCTCAGCAACACTTCTGTTAATGGAAACAATATCAATCGGTTTATAGTTATTAAGAAAATCGTCAAAAGGTATGTATTCATCTTTATTCTCATCCTCATCTTCAGGATAACCGTCATGCCATTTGTAAAGTAGACTTATTTCAATATATATTTTATCTCAAACATTATAAATGAAAGTTTCAATGCCTATATAGCTTGGAGTGCTCCAAACTATAAATTTTTCGCCGGATCAACAAGGCTTCGGTCACAAGTTGTTCGTAATTTATTTGTATAAATATTATAGTAATATCCGATCCCTTTATTTATATACTCACTTTCAATTTGCATCTTAAAATTTAATACTTGTTCTAATGAATTTTTCAATGATTGTATCGCTTCTGTAGCAAAATCATCATATAAAGTATATTCAATCTGATCTTTTAAATACTTTACTGTCACATAATCAAACGATTCCATATCTTCTTTTTTACACGGCAAATATATCCCGATAGATTGTGTTTTTGATATCTCTAAATTAATCAAATTTTCCATATTTATCCTTCCCTTGCTTTTTTGTCCTAATTAAGTTGACTTAAAAAACCTTACTTTTTTAGAATTATTCATCTTATTATTTTCATTATTATTATTTTCAGAACATTTTGACTTCATTTTAATCTTAATCCTTCTTTTGCTTTCCTTATCCCACATCTGTTAAATTAAACTTTGTTTTAGCAACCCTTTCAACATACCCTGCCATAACTAAAGCATTTTTCATATCATCAGTTAAAGGAGCGAAAGTTGAATTCTTAACTTTATCCCATGTTCTAACATATCCATGAAATTTATCACCAACCGTATTATCTAATATAATAAAATCTCCATTTATTCCAATTCCTACTCCCTTCTAGATTTAGATGCATCTTTTATTTCAACAGAATTATCCAATGCAAATTGACCGTCTATTGGTCTTTTACTTTTTACTAACTCTTCCATGATAATCTGCATCTTCGTATATTCCATTTTCATAAGTATATATGCTATTTCCAGGCTTATAATTGTTTGCATTACGAACCAATATTCCATTATAAAAGTACGTTATTAATAAAAAGCGATTTTATTAGGTCAATCTATATAATGGTACTATAAAATTCTTTGAAATCTGAAAAAGAAGGTAATCAGATCCTCTGCAACAGGGTCATCTTTCGATAGTTTATTAATATATCTGTTTATAAAATTACTACTTGCTTCAAAAATACTTTTTGCCAGTAAATTTTTGTTGACTTCGCATAGAAATTCTCCACCGGCTTCAACGCTTATATTATTACCATTTGCCTTTTTAAACGAAATACTAAATGAGGAATCCGCTCCTATACAAGTATATTCCTCAATTTTGCTACTCAGATAAAATTTCCTATAACCATCAAGTAAATCTGTAACAGTTACAAATAACATCATTGATTGATCAGGGATTTTGTTCTTGATGATATAGTTTTTTCACCAAATATAACATCAATATGCCCTAAAGCAAATCCTGAAATATTTTCCACAGGCTCATCAAAAGAAAAAATTAACTTAATTATACTAATGACCTCCTCTGACCGGGAAAATAGTAATAACTCTATTAAAATCATCTGAATCAACAATAACTCTTACTAAATCCCTTTTCCCATTAACCTTAATTACTTTTTCAAATGTTTTTATTTTTCTACTTAGATCAGAAATTCGAGTTCCTTTTTTAACTAATATTTTGGTCGCTTCTTCGACTTGTTTCCTTGTAGTTCCCGGTGCAAATAAATCTCCCGGCCCATTAGGATGATTTCCAGTTATATGTCTGTTTTCTATATGTATTCGTCCTTCAATTAAATTTCCGTCCTCTATACGAGGTTCAGTTCTATGAGGGATTCTATGTTTATTTCCAAGGTTATAGTCTGCATTATGGACCAATATTCCATCATTACCAACATGATAAGCATGAAAATCATCAACTTGAAAGTTATAAACCTTGCCAGGTTCATCTGTTATCTCAAGCTTTTTCTCTTCCACCACCAAAAGATTGCCTTTTGAATCTAGCAGCTTATCTCCTACTTGCAGTTTTCCCGCTTCAACAAAACCCACATCTTTTACATAAAACGGATGTTCAAAGGTTGTCTTGATTACCTCTCCATTGATTGTCAAATGCAAATTCTCCGTCGTCTCTCTTACATATGTCTCAAGCACTGTCTTCTCGGCTACTTCAAAAGTCTCCGGATTCGTTGCAATTACCTTGTCTCCTGCCTTGATATTCTCTATTGCAACCAAACCTGTCGCTGTCAATATCATCGTACCTGCAACGAAGCACTTCATTGTTGATGCCGCTCCGGCAGTAAACACAGCCAGCGCGTTTACTGCAATCTGGAATCCATTGTAAAGTGCATTGAAATGCAGCTTCTGGTTAAATTCAACCAATGCGTTGGATGGATCAAATAATGATACCCCCATAGCCAGCATGTCAAATCCATCCATACCAAAGGAAAGTGCTGCAGTCACTTTTGACGTAACATTTATCGCTTTCCCCAATGTGCTCATGCATTGAATGCCTTTCTCTACAGAAATTTTCAAAGCACCAAGCCCGATATATACGGTACTCCTATTAATATTAAAGATTTCTTTTTTAATCCTGATAAACCTAGACTTAAAATCAATTATAGATTTTTAACATCTTTTGCTAAATCTGACATTTGGTTAGTTTTACAGTTATACAGTATTACTATTGCCATTAAATTACTTGCTGTTTTGCGTAATTATATTGCTATTTACTATGATTTTGTTATTAACTTGCATCCGAATTCCTCACTCTTCTCGAACTTACCTACCTAATGGGATGTGCGCTAATGCTTTTTTCGTATCTGTCGGTAATTTTCGTTAATGCGGTTGGATCAGGTACTTTCCGTTCGAACGGTATCCAACTCGATACATAATGTTACGTGCAACTTCAAGGAAAGTTCTTCATAATCCAGCCCAGTATAATGCTTGAAAAACATTATCCAATATATACTCGAACCTGCACAGTCAAGTGCCCGCATTGGGTATTGAACCGTTTAATCCTTAGAATTCCCGAAAAATTCTTTCTAAGAGAGTCTATCACTTTTCTCAAGATAGGAAGTAAAATTTATATGATAGGAAGTAAAATTTATATGCAGCCTTTGGTATAAGGACCTAAGACACGAACAGTTGATTCCAATTTGGATAATCCAATATCAACATACCCATTACCTTTTTACACTTTTGACATTGGAATTACTGCTTCAAACTCATGTTATTCAAGATTTTTCAAAGTGTTTTCCGTTTCATCAATACTATAAGGTTATTCGTCTTCCTCACAATCTTTCAATTTTCTATTTATCTACCATATAATAAAAACCATAACACCCTTATTGACCTTGTATAGATTGGTAACATAAACTATATGGTGTTATGGTCGTCAATCTAAATATTAACTATTTTTTCTATTCTAACTTTTTTTTCTATTCTTATCTTCTTCAGCTATCCAAGACATAAATGCAGTATCTGAACCACCAATATCTACAACGTTATCTTTATATAACATTACACCAACTCCATGCTCTTGATCCCACTTACAGTCAAACTGTATTCCAATGTATGGGAATCCATCTTTTTCAACATCCATAATAAATATTTTAATTGGATAAATAAGCTGATTTAATTCATTCTTATTATCAATATCCGGCATAAGTATTTCTTTTTCTTTACCTTCATAACCATATTCTTCTTGCCAAACAGGATATTTATCAAATATAGCTTCTATAACTGTATGTAAAATACGTGCCTGTTCAGCAATTAAAAAATCATAACCCTTTTTATGCAATGCGGTCACTTCGTCAACAATGCTGTCTCCACCAATGTTTAGTATAATTTTTAATTCTCGTCCAAAATACTCATCCCAATCATGTAATCGTATGTTTCCTTCCCAGAAAATACTATTTTTATGAACATTAGGTATCATTAACTCCACCTCTTTATTATTTTATGGCCTTATTCCCTTCCTTATTAATGCAGCGCCACCCGTATGTTTCACTGCTCCATGTAAATCAGATGGTACAAGCATCATAGTAATTCCATCTTCGACATGATGCCAAGTATACCCTTTTGGTGTTGATTTATATCCTGCTGCTTGATTAGCTTTAATAAAATCATAGTATGTGTCACCTTGTAATCCTTCAACTTTGACTGTCTTCTTACTATAGGGACTAAAATCTGGAAAACCTTCATTCGTAAATTTAACACCATCTGGATACTTTAATGCTAAATCACCACTTAACTTATATGTTTGCCCTGCATACTTCTTATTAATAATAGTAATACCGTCTAAGTCTCCTTCAACATAATTTGCATTATGCACCAATACTTCATTATCGCCAACATGATAAGTATGGAAGTCATCTACTTTAAAATTATAAACTTTAACAGGTTTATCTGCAATCTCTAGCTTTTTCTCTTCCACCACTAAAACATTGCCTCTTGAATCAAGCAGTTTATCTCCTACCTGCAGTTTTCCTGCTTCGACAAAGCCTACATCTTTTACATAAAACGGATGATCAAAGGTTGTCTTGATTACCTCTCCATTGATTGTCAAATGCAAAAGCTCCGTTGTTTCTCTCACATATGTCTCAAGCACCGTCTTCTCGGCTACTTCAAAAGTCTCTGGATTCGTTGCAATTACCTTGTCTCCTGCCTTGATATTCTCTATCGCAACCAAACCTGTCGTAGTCAATATCATCGTG
>NZ_BAVR01000102.1 GCF_000521465.1 Acetivibrio straminisolvens JCM 21531 | reverse complement strand
TCACAGCTTTTGACTACAGCACCAACAGGCAGTTTGAAACCTGCACCTGAATGCCGATTTCGAGAGGCCTACTCTCATCTCCTACAAAGCATGATTCATTGCGTTTATTCTCCCTCCTTTTGTCGCAATTCATCTTCAGGACACACTTTGACGCTTACTTTAAAACATACAGATTCAAGTAAAATTAACAGCATTAGCAGTTAATTTAAAGAGGATAGCCGTTCTGGTATCCTCTAATCCAAATAGAAATCACCATATTGTAAAAATAAATAATCGGTTATAATTATCTTCCTACAGTTTCCGTGCCATTTTTCCTGATGCTCTCATCTATCTGTTTGTACTACCGAGCCAGCAGTTAACTTTTTTCTCAAGTTACTGCTCATTGTAGGTACACATTAAAAGAAATTTATTCTATGCAAATTTTCAGTCACTGTTTTATTCGCTTGTAAGAGTCTTCCTTTTTCTAGATCTTCGATGGAATGACTATCTGAACCAATAGAAACTTTAATTTGATTTAGATTCAGTTTATGATACAATTCTTTCACCCAATAATTTTCATGGTAAAAAATAATATCATCAAAAAAACTATAACTTGAATTAGAGTTGATTTCAAAAAACAAATCGTTTTTTTCATAAATTGAATAAAATAATTAATTCCACCTATATCCTTATATTTCGCAGCTATAGTGTATAAATTTGTATGTGCAAGTCCTTTTTTACAAGTAATATTTTTCAAATGCCCTTCTAACGACTCTAAGTTAAAATGCAGCGGTAAATTTTCAATATTTTCCACAAGTACAAAATCAAGATTATTAATTAGTTTTAAAGAATATTCTTGGCAAAGGATACTTGAAACAGGTATTTCAACACCAGAAAGAATATTTATTTTGGATAAATATTTATTTTTTAATATTTCAATCTCTAAAATATAATCTTCAAAACTAGTTATTGAACGTGTGTTTTTACTATTATAATGGTCAGAAATACCTAGAATTCCGATATCGTTTTTTAAAGCATTAACTACCAATTCCTCAATGGAAGAATCTCCGTCAGACCAATTTGTATGATTATGAATATCCATAATAACTTCTTTACTCATAAATTAATTACTCCATTCTTTTTAGAAGTTAGAACCTTATTTGATATAGCTAAGTCAAATAAGGTTCTAACCTCATTTATTTCTTATATATCCAATCAAATCCATCCCAGTCTAACCACTCAGTTAACGACCAATCTGGCATACCTATTGGACCATTTCCTTGAGTTTCTATTACTTCAACAGGAATACCCGTTTGTTGGCTAGTCACATATCTATGGTGGCCTTCAACAATATATTTTCCTTTGCCCTTAACATTAACTACTTCAATTGGTTTTACATTTTCTCCTGCTTTTAGCTTGTCTGCGTAACTTTGTACTTTTTGTGGATTAATCTCAGTTTGAGTAGGCTTAATTTCATTGAAATCAGTACCAACAATATTTCTACCATTTCCATTCATTCCCTTTTTACCAACTTTGAGCTTAAAACCTTTTATGATATCAGAAGCAAAGCCTTTTATTCCTTTTTCCCCTATCGCACTAAACGCTGTTGTAATACGAGTCTTAATTTTAGGAGCTGTCTTTGCGATCGGTACTGCCCACATGGCAGTATTAATTCCTGCTGATTGATATTCTACCATCGATTCTAAACTTGCATCCGCGTTAAAGAAAAAGTTTTTGGCATTTTGAGGATTTACAAGAGTTCCTGCATCATTTACCGCTCCTTTTACTATATTCCCCGGAATACTCAGCAACATCTTTTTGCGTTCTAAATAGTCATATGCAGAATTTTTCCAAGATTCAAAATTAGAACCATCTATTAATAGACCTACTGTATCAGATGCAAAATCTATATCCTTTCTCTTATTATCTACCATAAAATAACCAGTCAGTGCCGTATCTCTAATTATATTTACACAATAAATTGTTCCTGATTCAAGCTTTTTAAGATCGGACTTAAGAAATTTCTTAGCAGTATTATATATCTTGGAATCTTTTAGTCCTAAATCATTTGAAAGAAAAGAATCCAATATCTCATTATTCTCATTCATCTGCTTTACAGGATCTTTAAACAAATCACCTACTTCTGCAAGACCGACACCTATATCAGTTACAATTCTTGTATATGCATTATCTTCCCCATACAGGTAAATAAGTCTAAAATTTTCTTTCCCTTCTTCTTCGGTTGATAAAATTAGTGCTTTAAATCCTTCAATTGGATTTCCAAAATATAGAGGACCAATTTTAATATAATTATTACCTGTCGGGTCATAGTACACCAAAGGATTATTCGCACAGTACACATACAGATTCAAGCTAAGCAGGTCATCCGGTGTTCCAGTATATGTATCCTCCTGCAAAAATCTTGCAATCTTCGGATCATACATCCTCGCATTCAGGTAATACAATCCTGTCTCCTCATCATACTGATATCCGGCATAAGTTATGTTGTTATCTACATTTCCGGTTGACTCAAGGATATTGCCGAATGCATCGTAATAGTAGGTAGCATCTACTTTTCCTGTAGCAACATTAATCAGTACTGTTACGTCCGCATGTCCATTGTACATGTAGCAATAGCTATCTTTACCTACAGTACGCATAAGCAGGTTCAAACCATATACGTTACGGTTGGCGTTTCCGCTGCCGTCTAGCTCAAGTACCACCTTATCGTACTCATATACATAAGTTGTCAAGGTTCCGTTAACTTTTTTCCCTATCCTATAGCCTTCTGCATTGTATATATTTTCAACAGTAGAGTCACCAGCATTTGGACGAACTTCATACTTCGAAGCAATTTCAGTCAATGTTTTTCTTCAGGAAGAACTTCCAACACTATTTTTGCTCAGGTGTAAAAACTTGTCTCTTTTCAATGATCTATCTTATTTTTTCGTTTTCTCTGTCTTAATTTCTGGTATCATTATACAACTTCCTCTTTGTGTGTTTTTTATCTCTTGTTCTATAGCTTCATAAAGTTTTTTTGAACTAAACTTCCTTGCTCTTAAATTTCCAAACTCCATAGTCTCAATAGAAGTATCAGCGGTTGTAACTACACATGATGTAAATTCATCTCCAACCTGTAAATGTGGCTTAAATCCTGTCCTTGGTGGAGTGAACCTACCGCCTTCTTCATGACTAAAAACCTAACTTTCGCATAATATTTCAAAATTGTCCCTCCCTACTTCATAGGCTCAATGCTAATCAAAGAATTATTAAACATTTGATTTGTTTCAGGTTGTACAGTTACAACACCATTTTTGAATATGTGGGGGGCAATATTCTTTTAAAAATCAAGCTTTCCAATCATGTCTTTTGGTATTGTAGTCTTAATAATAGCCACTTTACTCGGGTAGGTATTCGCATATTTTAAAGCTTCAGCTTCAGTAAATGCAAACTGTCTACCTTCTAAACCATTAGCTCGGGGTGAAAGACTTATTTGCCATTATAGATTCATATTCACGAACACCTACTGCCCTATACAGTTCTACAGTTTCACCTTTAACTCCTTCTTTCAAAACTATCTTTTCAGAGTTAACCGTTCCCTCACTACAGGATTATATATATTATATAATCCTGTTGCCATTTATCAATTTAAATTTACAAATATTTCTAATTTGTTCCTTCTTCTTCTTTCTTCTCATATGGTCTATACTCTGTCTTTGTCTTCATCATACCGTAAATTAATCTTACAAGCGTTCTTGCTACGCATATAAGAGCCTGTGGCTTGTTTTTACCCTCTTTAATCTTCTGTTCAAAATACTCTCTGAATACTGGATGTCTTGGCTTGCCTGAAGGAGATACAGCTACCATCTGTATAGCTAAAAAATAAAATATAGCATTTAACTCTCTGTTCCATTTCTGCACCGTTCATCCCTGCCTTTACCTGCTGAACTGAAATGTACAGGCGCCAATCCCATAAAGCGAGCCAACTTATCTGAATCTGGAAATCTATTAATATCACCAATTTCAGATACTATTTTTGCTTCGGTTATAAGGTCTATCCCTGGCATAGTTTGCAGCTTATACCCTGTCTGTGGCAATAATTTTCTTAACTGCTTTTCTATGTCTTTTAATAGCTCTTGATTGTTCTTAATATCTTTTACGATGTTTCTTACTATTGTATCTCTTTCTTCCTGATACCCCTTCTGTGTATTTCCATCCTTTTTAATCATATCAATAATTGCATGAACACGCTCTATCTTGAATGCCTGATGCACCGCTTTTATTGTTTCATAAATTTGTTCTGGTGTAGTACTCCAAATATGCTCTGGTGAAGGATAGTTCTCCCAGAAACATAAGGCACTTTTTCCATCAATTTGTGAAAAGAACTTCTTATAGGATGGGTAACTGTAAGAAAGCTGACTATGTAATTGATTTTTGTTCATAACATTATATTTGACTATTATTTCTCTTCTTTTTACCAACTGTCTGATTGCCCAATATATATCCTCATGTTTGGCATCCTGCAGAGTGTCTACCATATCCCTGAGCACCCTTGCAACACAATAGGCATCATAGGAGTCATCCTTGTATACAATAGGATTTGAAAGCCTTACTGCACTGGTATAGGCTGGATTCACATGTTTGACTTCAAACTTCCTTCCTGTAAGGTATGTAGCCAGATTACGCCCAAAACCCCTGGTATCCTCAAGCCCAAATACAAAGTCTTTTGTACCACATATTTTCCTAATCTCCTCAACAAATGCTGGAAACTTGGATGGTCTGTTTTCAAAGTTGACCTCTCCGATTTTTTCCATCCAGCAATCAATCACAACTGCACAATGCTTTTCCTTGTGCATGTCTACCCCTACAAAGCATATATTTCTTTTATTATAAATATATATCCTCTCCTTTTCCTTGTCTCCACTACGCACATCGGCAACCTCAATTTAAGAGCGTTAGCTTTTTACAGCCCGCAAGAACGACAGCCTATCTGTTCCTAATGTGACAAATTACGTGATTATGGCACCACGAGCCTTTATTGACTACACTTTTTTGATGATGTTACCGTCACCATTCACTAAAGTCCAGTCTTCTTGAAAATTTTCACTCGCTTATATACCGTAACCTGTCTATATTTTTGTTCACATTAAAACCCTAACTGTTATAGTTATACCGATTTATGTCCTACCCTTAATTTTCAACTGCCCTTTTTACCTTGTCGCTCAAGGCTTTCTTGATTTCTATCAATTGAGGTTAATGTTCAGAAATTATTTTTATCATTATGCAGGAAGAGACCGGGCGCTGCACGCCCGATCTCTTCCTGCTAATCTATAATTATATCTGTTAATCTATATCTATTAATACCATTCTTAATTGCGAATTATATATGCCCCTGCTCCTTTAATGCTCTGTAAAGTGTACTACTACTTACCCCAGATAACTTTGCAATTTCCTCTGTGGTAAATAGTCTACTCTTGTATAGCTTTAATGCTGTTTCAATCTGCTCCTGAGGTATTTTTGATCTTCCCACTACCCCTTGCTTTCTTGCCTCCTCAAAGGCTAATCTTCTTTTTTTCTCAGCATAATATTTACTGATTTCTATTGAACCTTGAAGTCTGTCGAAATACTCTAAACCATTTAGAAATGGCTCCATTATACTATGTATCAAGATACCAAAGTCTTGTAGTTCCTTTAGTAGATGTAATAGCTCACTTCTCTTTTCTGCTAAATCTGTTACTGTTTTTAATACTATTGCTTCCCCTGGCTCAATTTTTTCTAAAAGCACATCTAATTCATCTTTATTATCTGCTGTATCAATGTATATGTTATCTTCTGATATATTCTGTTCTTTTATATATCTAAACAAGCAACTGTTATCTTTGAACTCACCGCCTGTATTTTCAATAAAATATGCGTATATCATTATTCCTCTCCCCCTTTCTCAAAACCTCTTACAATTTAGGAATGTCTATACCCCTTGAGATTAAATTAACTTCCCATAATTCTAATCTTTTCATTCCCAAAATTACTCCTTGTTCCTTATTATTCATAAACTACTCAATATCAACTATTTTATATA
>NZ_BAVR01000103.1 GCF_000521465.1 Acetivibrio straminisolvens JCM 21531 | reverse complement strand
GGGTAATTTTTTAGGATAAAAACAAGTAACTAAACTAAATATTATGCGAGGAGGGTTTTATGAATATTAAACGTTTGTTGGCTTTTTGTCTTTTTATTGCAGTAGTATTTACCTCTGCAATTGGACCTGTGAATGTAGCTAATGCAAGTGCTCCTGCCGGATGGAGAGACCTTCCGGATTTTTATGTATTCAAAGATAAGTTCAGCGGTTGGGCCGGAAGTGGTGCAGATGAATTGGAAACGGTAAATGGCAGTTTGCCTGTTGACACCCAAGTTACATATGAAAATCTACCTTCATTGAGACTTAATGTTAGAACAACGTTATCATCATATTGGATGACGGTTATACTTTGTCTGGCTGAATGGAACTGCCATGATGTATCAAGGTATGTTCCGAACGGATACCTTGAATTTAATGTAAAAGGCAAAAATGGCGGGGAGCAATTTTTAATCGGTGCGGTCGATCATGTAGCAGAACGTCCGTCGGGTGTTGAGAAGACTATAACTAGGCCGATAACAGATTATTGCACCATTACCACAGAGTGGCAACATGTAAAGATACCTTTAACGGATATTTTAGATCCGTCACTTGGCATGGACCCATATAATGCAAAGGCTATCGTTCTGGACAAAGTAAATTTAGATCCGTTTTGTGTTTGGATAAACCAGCTTAAAATAACTTCTCCCGATAAAGAAAATGCTTTTCCGGCTATAAAAGTAAATCAGGTTGGTTTTTTGGAATCTTCTGAAAAATATGCCTTTGTCAGTGGATTTGAAGATGATTTTAATGCCACTGTCGGAACAGAGTTTCAGGTAAAAAGAGTTTCAGACGACTCGGTTGCTTATAGCGGACAATTGGTTCTCGTTGCGGATTATGATGCATATGATTCGGGAGAAAGGGTTTTTAAAGCTATATTTACCGACCTTAAAGAACCCGGTGAATATTACATTACGGTTAATGCAGAAGGTATAGATGCTTCTCCTAAATTTAAGATAGGAAATGACATTTATAAATCTTTATTGGTTGACGCCTCAAGATACCTTTATTATCAACGTGCCAATATAGACCTTGAGGCTCCGTATTGTACCGATTATCCAAGAAAAGATAAGACACCTCAGGATTTCAATTGTGCCTTTGCTCCAATCCATCAATTACAAAAGATGTGTCAAAAGGATGGTACGATGCCGGCGATCCTAATAAGTATGTAATTACCGGGGCACAGACAGCATCAAATCTATTGAGTGCTTATGAGATGTACCCGGAGGTATTCTATGATAACCAAAATAATATTCCTGAAAGCGGCAACGGCGTTCCTGATATACTTGATGAGGTTAGATGGGAACTTGAGTGGATTTTGAAAATGCAAGATCCCGAAAGCGGCGGTTTTTATTGCTGTGTCACTTTTACAGACAACTTTTCAGGTGGCCAAAGGGTTATAATGGATAAAAAAGACAATATCGGAAATATAAAATCGACAAATGATACCGCAGCTGCCGTCGGGGTTTTAGCCCAGGCTTCATTGATATATTCGAAGTATGACCCCACCTTTGCCAATGAGTGTTTAGATGCTGCTAAAAGAGGATGGACGTTTCTTCTACAAAATCCAGATAATATTAAAGCCCCAGGTGGAGCTTATGCTACAGACAACGATGAATGTTCAAGGTTTTTCGCTGCAGCTTCTTTGTATAGGGCTACAGGCGATTCAAGTTGTCATGATTATGTTAAGTCAAACTATAAGAAAGTTTATTCAAGTGAATACGGAGATGGTTCTTTTGGTTGGGAAAATGGATTTTTCAATTACATGAAAGCCAAAAACCGTGACAGTGATGTTGAAAGCTGGTTTAGAGACAGTTTTACCAAATGGGCAAATAACAAAATAAATAGAGTAAAAAACAATCCTTGGGGTAATGTAATTGAATACGGTAATTATTACTGGGGAAGTAACAGTGTAATACTTGGTTGTCCTAGGGAAGTTTTACTTGGATCGGCTATTTTCGGGATAAATTCTGAGGAAGTTAATATGATGGCTCTTTCTTCATTAAACTGGATTTTAGGTGCCAATCCTATGAGAAAGAGCTTTGTATCTGGGTATGGCGATGATTGCATTAAAGAAATATTCGACACATGGAGTCAGGACGGATTACCGGGAATTCCTAAAGGAATTATGCCGGGAGGTCCTAATAAATATAATGGTGCAAATATATCGATATTTCCTGCCAAATGCTATATGGAAAGTGCCGCCGAATTTACAACAAATGAACATACTACAGGATGGAATTCCCTTCTTGTGTTTATGGCAGCATATGTTAACAGTATACCAATATCAACACCAACACCTCAAAAGAGTCCTGACTTAAACAAAGACGGAGTTATTAATCTAGAAGATATTATTTTAATAGCTAAGGTATTTAATTCGGTACGCGGAGACGACGAGTATATTGCATCATACGACTTAAACAGCGATGGTTCAATAAATATGGCAGATGTAATGATTATTGTTAAAGTTTTTAATACTATTATCTCATGATGTTTAATAAATAATAATTATTTATCATGAGAAGTATATATTTGCCTATACAAGAGAAAGTAAACGACAAAAATTTCTATCGTTTACTTTCTTTATCAAGACTTACCCCTTTTTCTGCACAAGAGTATGCAAACTTGGCAATACAGGCCATATATTGTTTGCGGAAACCTTCATATCTGTATACGTAATAGTTATCGTCCCCTGCTGTAACTGTGCAGGTTTCGTTACTACGTATATGGGTGGCAAATTCTTTGACATTAGTCTTAATGCCGCCTGGGTAAATCACACGATTGGATGTACGATATCCTCTATTAAGAGCATGAAGCATCAATTTTCCTGATGTATACCAAGCGTCTACAAGTAAGTACGTAGTTTCTGTAACAGGCATGAATTCATCAATTAACTGCATTGCCAGTTGCTGCTTATTCTTAAAAAGCTTCTTGGCTTTTTGTCCAAAGAACTGCTTTCTAAGATAGAGCTTAAAGTTAAGTGGTAAGATCATTAATCTAAATTTCACGTCCTGATATTACATATTTTGTCACAAGATGTTTGCTAAGTTTAAAAAGCCGGGTATTGCTCCCAGCAGATTAGACTTCTTTTTGTTTTAAGTTTCAAATTTTCTTAATTTGTGCTTCAGGCATTATACATATGCTTTCTTATTAGATACTTCCCCTTACCCTTGCCCCTAGTGTATAAGTAGTATTTTTCTCTTCATTTATATAATCATACAAGTAGAATTTAACAAATTACTACCGTTATTCCTATAAGATAGTTGCCAAACTTCCGGAAAAAAGAGGTATATAAACAATTCAATAATTTTACCGATAATAGTTATGTCTATCATAAAGATCAAATAAGTCGCAACGCATTCTTAGTGAAATTATAGTTTTCAATACAACAATCATAATGAAAACTTATAATTTATATAAGCAATACTTTGTATAAATATGGATATTAAATAAATACATTTCTTTTTATACAAAAGGAGGATTTATTATGCAACACGATACCTATAATGTTCAAAGAGTTCACAAAGTAAGTCTTGCGATAACAAGTCTAATTATAGGCTGTATGGTTATTAACGAAATCATAACTGGCGGATTAAAACTTGGACTTCTAACTTTTCTCCGGGCTTCACCATGTATTATTTTGGGTGTAATAAATTACTATTTGCCCATAAATAAGTATGTTAAAGCTCTTATTTTCGGAATAGTCCCCTGTGTAAGCATGATCATTCTCTCTTTTTCATTTGGATTTGCATTATGGAGACATTATAATATTCTTTGTACTATAGCTCTTATGGCGTTATACTTTAAAAAAGAAGTTATATTAGCCACGGAGTCATTGTAAACATTTTAATTATTGGCGCCTATATAATAAAACCCGAGAATATAGCCGGTCCTAACACCACACTCCCTGTTTTTATCTTTGTACTAATAGTACTCAATGGTATAATTGGTCTGCTGTACTATTTAAGTAAATGGGGAAGAGAACTGGTTATCGAATCATACAACAAACAAGTAAAAGCAGAAGAATTATTGGATGAATTGAAGAATACCTTTGTAAAGTTGGAAAATACTACAGGTATTATTGATAACGGAATAAACAAATTGAACGATAATATAAGTAATATTAGTGAATCAAGTCAAAACATAACTACTTCAATGCAGCAGATGTCCAAATCAATACAGGAGGAATCCTATAGTGCTTACGCAATAAATAATGCCATGTCAGAATCTCTGGAAATGGTAAGTGAAACCCGGAAAATCTCCGAAGGAATCTCAGGTAAATCCAGGTTAATGAGTGAAAGAGTAAGAGAAGGATGGAATAAAATAGAGCAAATGAATAATCAGATCGGTATTATCAGCAATTCCATAACCACAGCCAATACAACTGTATCTGAGCTTCAAACAAGTATGACAAAAGTCAATACTCTCTTGGAAGGTATAACACAAATCGCAGAACAGACAAACCTATTGGCTCTTAATGCTGCTATAGAATCAGCTCGTGCGGGAGAGCATGGGAGAGGATTCGCTGTCGTTGCTGATGAGGTAAGAAAACTGGCAGAAGAAAGTACACGAATAGTGAAGGATATAACACAGGTGACAACAGGATTATTCAACAAATCCCATGAAGCCTCTGAAAAGGTTAACCATGGTGAAAATGCTACAAAGGAAGGTAAAAAGATTATACAGAATATATCCACATATTTTAAGGATATTATAGACGCATTCAATGAAACCAATACAGAAATAGTAAAAAGCATGGATACAATCCAGCGCGTTGCAGATAGTTTTGAGAAAGTTCAAACTCAGATGGAAAATATGGTAAGCATATCACAGCAGAATGCAGCATCTACCGAGGAAGTACTGGCAACCATCGAAGATGAGAATAGCCAGATAAAGCAAATAAGCGATTTCTTTCGCGAATTACAGGAATTAAGCGGACAGTTAAAACAGTTAACAGATAGCAAAAGCATTTGAAGACAGTTTCTATAATTAGGACTTACACCAGCCCATGTTATGGTACAAAATTGTGGGAAGAATAAAATATCCTGCTGTTAATCACTACAATTATCAGCAGGATATTTTTTACTTTTATCAGTTGTTAAGTATAGCAGCCATTATATCCCCAAAGGCCCAGTAACTCTTATCAACGTCGGTGAAATAAGGTTCTGCATTCGATACTGCTTCAATGCCCAACACTCTGTTTATTAGTGTAACACATTCAGAACGCTTTATATTGTTATTAGGTCTAAAGGTACTATCAGGATAACCTTTTACATAACCCTTTGATATGAGCGTGTTTATGTAATTCTGTGCCCAATGCCCTTTAATGTCTGTAAGTTCATTTTCGTCTAGACTTGCCAAATCCATTTTCATGTAGTTTCCAAGGACTACACAAAGCTCGGCTCTCGTAATATATCGGTCAGGTTATATGTTCCATCTTCATAGCCCCTAAAGTATCCTTTTTCAGCTACATAAGCTATTGCCCATGCTGCCCAGTGGTCTTTAGGAACATCTTCAAACTCAATACCTGTCTGATTATCCTTTGAAGCTCCGTCCAGATTTGCAAGTATTACAGCCATTTCTGCTCTGGTAATGCTTTGCTCCGGCCTAAATGTATTGTCACTATATCCTCTAATATATGCTTTATTGTTCTTTCCTGATGTAGGTATATCAGTTGTTGGTTCGGTCTCCGGATCACTTGGTTCAGTTGGATTATTCCCAGGATTGCTTGGCTCAACTGGGTCTGTTACAGGATTGCTTGTATCGTTCGGCTCATTTGGATTTCCGGCTCCTGGGTTTCCTCCTGAGTTTCCGGCTCCTGGGTTTCCTCCTGGATTTCCGCCTCCTGGGTTTCCTCCTCCGGGTTCTCCTGTTTCAGGTTCTCCCGTTCCCGGTTCTCCCGTTCCCGGTTCTCCTTTACCTGGTTCTCCTGTTCCTGGTTCTCCTGTTCCTGGCTCTCCTGTTCCTGGCTCTCCTGTTCCTGGCTC
>NZ_BAVR01000104.1 GCF_000521465.1 Acetivibrio straminisolvens JCM 21531 | reverse complement strand
ATAAATATTTGAAAGTGTCAACGAAAATAAAAAAATTGCTACCGATACTTCCTTGTTAAAGCAGATATTTTTGTACACATCAAGAATAGAATAATTAATATTTTTAAATAGAAAATTAATGACCATGTAGCCGGAAACAGTTAAACAAGTCCTGCTCCAAACTCATATGCTTCTTTTAATTTAAGTGGAAATGCCACTTCATGGTTGACTTTTTTCTGAACCGGATCAAAAACGGTCCAGTCGTATTTACTATAATCATCTACCTGCAACGTATTTCCGCAGATCATGATTTTCGCGGGACCAACAAAGCGTTCCAACATGTTTTTATAGCCTTCCAACATAGCTGTATAACCTATTTTATTATAAATGCTTTCATCACAATTACTTGTAGTGATGAAAAGAACCGGAATCATATGCTCATTGCAATTGGGCCGTTCCTTATTATATGTCAGGGACTGAAATACCAGACGTTCGTAAAGCGCTCTAAATCCCGCTGTCATATTCCCAAGATAATTTGGTGAGCCGAGAATAAGTCCATCTGCTTTACGAATTTTATCCAAGACTTCTGACAAACCGTCTTTAGAAACACATCTCCCGAAGGTCTTTGGAAGTTTACATCCAAAACATGAGATACATCCTTGAAAAGGCTCCAGCTTATAAAGATCAATGATATCTGCAACTGCTCCTGCTTCTTTTGCCCCTTTTGCAGCCGCCTCTACCAATTGGCTTGTGTTCCAACCGATGCGTGGGCTTGCATTAATTGCAACAATATTTTTCATCCTCATGCCTCCAAACTCAATTCTGTTATTCTTAATTAGTTTTAAATCACATTTTCCCACTTTATGTATCAACAAATAAATTAAATTGTTGCCTTATTGAATAGTCAACACAGCATCGTCGTCTCGTTTAAAGCTCCTTTTTTTACTAAATAAATTTGCACAAAAGCAACTGCAAAGATCACAGAATTACGTGTTTAGGCGACAGATTTTCCCTATGTAGATAAAGCAAACGCAAGCTGTAAAGAAATTTCATAATTAAGTTATATTATTTAATATATGTGCTATAATGCTTGATTTTATAGAATTTCCTTTTTTAAATGCATATCCAAAGATAAGACTTAGAATAAATATTGATATAAATGTGAGATTATAGAAATTTGCACTTATTACACCCATAAAAAACCATCCCGGTATGTGCATAATTAGAAAACAAGCCGATGTAATAATGTTAGCTATATAAAATGGCAGCTCTTTCTGAAGCATATTCAGAATAAAACCTCTGAACAAAAATTCTTCAAGCAGTGGAGCCATAATAGCGGCGTTTAAAAATGCAAAACTAAGTTCAACATTCCAAATTCTTTGTTTTGAAATAACATTAAAAATAATATTTAGTACGGCTATTAAAATTCCGATTAGGCCTCCCCATTTAAGCCAGCTTTTATCTTTTGTTATTATAATATCAGAAACTTTTATATTTTTGTGTTTAAAAAATAAAATGCAGGGGAGTATCCATATAATTATTTTTGACAAAGTCCAGTAAAGAAAACTACCAAATGATGATACAAAAAATTGCACATTATCCAATAGATTCGTCTTTAATAACCAAGCCAAAATCCAAAAACCAATATCATAAAATATATTACCAAAGGATATATTAGAGATTTTTTCAACTAACACTCACCACCTAACATAAGCACCGCCTTAATCTCCTCAGAATCTACACTTCGCATACCCCACATGAAAGAATAAGACTTTTTATTTTTTATCGACTACATTTATTTGCCATATTTTATCTCTTCGTTGTGCAAAAAATTCTTAATAGGCTTGTAGAACATAATGTTGCTTTATTGGTTCACTCATGTTCAATATCTATTTTTTTAGAATATCTCCTGAATAATATTCATTTCATTATTACAGAGATGTATTGCTTTTGTCAAGTGAAGATTCCCCAATATTTCAATCGAATTTCCACATAGTGAAAATTTAAAAATTGCTTTCTTCCGACGCCACCGCACCGATGATATATGTTATGGTGAGAGAAGCGAATGAATTTATTTTATCAGGTACTGATTTCGCACAAATCTAATAAAAAACATTTGATAACACGACAAGGCCAAGTGGTCAAACATACATGTTCCCGGAAACCTCGAAAAATACCTCGTTTTTTATTGTGATATATGAAGGATGGTATAAATCACACCTTTTTCTGTTTTCACTTTTTCTAAATCATCAACAAAATAAAACACATGGTATTTCCATTTGTCCGGATTATAAATAATTATATACTCTGCATCAATTTTCGGTATCGCGTCTTTGATGCTTTTTTTAAAATTGCTCAAGCTTTCTTTCGGCTCTATTTCTCCTACAACTTCAAATAAGAAGTTTGACTCTTGAATTCTTTGCGTTGTTTCATCAATTAACAGGACTCCAATATTTACGTTCTGCCATCCAAATGATGTTAAAATATTGTCATAAAACCCCTCAAATAAGAATTTATTTAATCCTTCACAATCTTTCCAAAGATACAATGGGGAATAACTATTTTGTAAGTTATTATTTATCCCCTTTTCTGTGATTAAGTAAAGTTTGAACTTCAGACCATCAAATCCATCTGTTTTATAGCCGTTGTCCTTGACTCTCTTTCTTATGATATCCATATCATAGTTGCTGGGTAGTGTTATCTTGTATTGTGATGCAATCATACTTCAACTTCCTTTCATATACTTAAATATCTAGATTGTTAGGCCTACGAAGCAAAGCCCAAAAACCTTGTATCTTTCAATATTTTTCTTATCCTTCCACTGACTCTATCCTCGTTAAAAGTCTATTGCTTGTACAATCTATTCTTATGCTAATAAAATCAGGTTTTTCGTGGGACAGAAGAACAACCGTCTCCACATGGCTCGAGTTGATAGAATTGATGTCTGCGAGCTATTTTTTATCGCATCTGTACGTGGGAACATGTCAATGGGTTTTTCGGTGATTTTTGAAAAATCGCCGTTCGCGGGAACATATCCACTATGTTGCTAGGCTTTAACCTCTGGGCATTGGATTTTTCGTTCCAATCTGGAAGAATTCACCATCCCAAGCAATCCCCTTTTTCTTCAACTACAGCAATCGCATCAATTTCAATCAAGCATAAAGGATTTGCAAGACCAGCGACTTTGAGAACTGTGATCAAAGGAGGCTTTTCCAGTTCGCCAATTGATTCCATAAATGCTTTTAATCCGACTGCCGGATCGCACCCATTAACCATGTAAATATTGAGCTTGATAACATCATTGAAAGTTGCATCTTCAGCGGCCAGAGCCGTCTGAATATTTTTTAGTACCTGCTTTGTTTGCAGTTCTAAGTTGTCCCGACCTATTAATTGTCCCTCAGAGTTAATAGCATTTTGTCCACCGATATATATTGTCTTTGCATTACCGCTAACTGTAACCACTTGACTAAAAACTCTTGAATCAAATAGCCCCTCCGGATTACTATGTTTCACCTTTAACCTACTCATCAGTACATTTACCTCCATTTATTCATTTTTTTAGTAATTCTTACATTGTTGATTCGAATTATATATTTTAATATCTAGATGGTTAGGCTCACGAAGCGAAGCCAAAAACCTTGTATCTTTCAATGTTTTTCTTATCCATGCTCTGACTCTATCCTGGTCTAAAGTCTGTTTTCTTATGCTACCAAAATCAGGTTTTTCGTGAGACAAAAGAACAACCGTCTCCAGATGTGTAGTCTGCTGCATAGGAACACGTTTTGTTACCACTTACCGGAGAGTATGGCGGGGGATTGTATCCCCCTTATAAACGAAAATTACCTTACGTGGGTCAACTGTGCCGTCTTCGTGCCGCTCTCCGATACTCTCTTCAAAGACTCTCAATAGCTTTCTCCAAACCCCACCTTACATAGACTCATGCTTATCATACCTTAGGCTGTTTATTACCTTTTACTGAATAAGTCTTTCCAGTCGCCATTCGTTCCTAATGTTTTATAGTTCAGGGTATAATATAGTCCCTCTCCTATCCATGTTACAGGGGCAGCTAAACGTAACCGTTCATCTACACTTAAAGATGTATCTTTAAGTTCTTTGGCTATTATTGTGTTATGAATTTTACAGAGAAAGATCTCACTGCCATTTAATGGTATGGATTGCTGGACTTCCAGCTCAAAAACCCAGGGACTGTCTTTCAGTATCGGTACATTCAACACCTTACCTTGCTCAATTTCAACCGGAATATCCATCTTTCCGGACTTATATCCTTCCGTGTTTCCCAGATAGTCAGCAACTGGAAGCAAAGATTCGGTTACCATGTTTGCAGAAAATACTTTTCCTGCTTTGATACGGTCTTTTGTCAGTTTTTCTCCTCCGATACAACACATAACCCCTAACTGACCATCATGAAAGTAGCTGAACCAGCAGAACAAACCAAAGTTCGGTGTTCCATCCTCTTTATAAGTACCATACAAATACAATGTCTGCGGACAAAATTTATTCTCGGGACCGTTGGATATTCTTTCCATTATACTTATACTCCTTCCTTCTCAAGATTTTTAATGATTCGTCTGAGTTGGTTCTCAAAACCGATGATTTCATCATCCGTGAAACCATCATAGAATATTTCGCTCATTTTATCCGATATCAAGTCATATTTTTCACGGTAACCTTTTGCTTTTTCCGTCACCGATATAAATACCTGCCTGCGGTTTCTTTTGTCGGGTATTCTTTCTATCAATCCCCCCGCTTCCATTCGGTCGAGCATACTGGTAAGTGTCGTTTTAGCCAATGAAGTCAACCGACCAATCTCCGTGATTGTTAACTGTCCATGCTCCCACAGCACATAAAGTATGCGGCCCTGCGCACCATTAAAAACGTCGACGCCGCTTTCTTTTAACAGTTTTTCAAACACTCGTCCGCTAAGATGCCGAATACGGGACAAAAGGAAACCTCCATATGTCTTCGTTATAATTACCTCCTTTATTGTATAGTTCTATATAGTACAATACTATATAGAATATTATTTGTCAATATCATAACAAACTTTATTATCATTCTAGTAGTAGTGCATAAAGAAATGAGACAAGTGTTCCGAATTTACGGTTGTTCGTAATTTCCGGTATGCTTAGATTTTTTACTTTCTCTATCCATTTTTCAAAGGCTCCAACATTTTTATTAATTAGAATCCTCTTAAATTCCCTTCCATCAGGAGTCATTGCCATTAGCTTGTCATAAGCTCGTACATCCATATTTAAGCTTCGGCAAATCTCTGTTTTGCGTTTTCCTTCTAATAGGAGTTAGTTTATCTTTTCATATTTTTCTTTCAATGTAAGTTTTCTATTTTCATCCACCTGTTTAATTGCTTCCATCTTTTTAGTTTCCCCGCTTACAGCTTGTATTAGAACTTGTGGCTTCAATCTCTTTTTTAGATATTCTGTTACATATAAGGTTAGATTCTTCAGTAAGTGAAAACGATCACATATTTGTAAAGCTTCCGGGTGTGCATCTGTGATTGCATTACCATAGGTAATAGACCCATCTCTAGATATCACAAGAAAATTTGGATATGTTCTTAACCACTTGCAAACAGCTGTTATAGTCTTTTTGTCAACAACAGGTGTTTGTTTTTTTAAGAGATTGCAAACTGTACTTTTACCGATATCTACAACATTTTCCTTTAGATCTTTAGATGCTGCAACGGAATTACAATTTATTGATAGTCGTACAATCTCATCCTCAAGGCGACGGGTTTTCTTCGCTTTATAGGAGATAAAATCAAACCTTTCTGCAAAAGTAGTATGATTTCAATCAGAATTATCACAAAACATCTTTCTGTTACGTATAATAATAAATACCTTATTACCTTGTATTGGGAGGTCCTGAAATGTTCTGTTATATGTGGAATGTATTCTGGATGATGGCCGGCCGCAAAATGGACATGTTACTTCTTTGTGGTTAGAAGCTACTGTTATATAGCATTTGCCATCCTTTATTTCATAA
>NZ_BAVR01000105.1 GCF_000521465.1 Acetivibrio straminisolvens JCM 21531 | reverse complement strand
CCGCAAACAATATATGGTCTGTATTGCCAAGTTTGCATACTCTTGTGCAGAAAAAGGGGTAAGTCTTGATGATGTAGTTGCCAAATTAGGGGTCGCTGCATAAAGTTTTACATTTTACTGCACAAGTCAAATAGAAATAATTAAACGGGGTGATTGTATGGACATGCAAAAAGTAACATCTGAACAACAATTATCTAAGTGGGCGGAATTAATACAAACCCGGCTTGAAAGTGGGCAAAGTATCAAAGAATTTTGCTTAACGAATGGAATAAGCAAAGCCACATACTATTATTGGCAGAAGAAAGTGAGTAAAGCAAAGTGTACAGTACTTGGAGGAGAAAAAGAATCCAAAACCGAAGTACCAAGCGGATGGATGCAGCTTGCACCGAAGCCGGCACACTCCGCAAAAGCCACATTGGAAATTAATGGCTGAAATGTCGCTGTAAACACGGAAACAAACTTAGAATTGTTGAAAAAAGTTTGCCAGGTGTTGATGTCGCTATGATAAGATGGAACGAAAAACCTGTGTATCTTTGCGAAAGTTTACTGATATGAGAAAATCAATCAACGGCCTGATAACACTTGTGCAAGAGAGCTTTTCCCTTGACCCGTTTGCGGATGCACTATTTGTGTTCTGTAACAGAAATAGAAACAGGATTAAAATCCTTGAATGGGATGGAGACGGGTTTTGGCTGTACTTTAAGCGATTGGAACGAGGGCGGTTTCGTTGGCCAACAGAAGAAGATTCCGCTACAATGATTCTTGATGTAAACGAATTAGCTTGCCTTATTGACAGTGCCAGATTAGAAAAAAAGCTTAGCCGAAAGGAAGTTTTAGAGCGTCAAATTTTATAAAAAATTCTTTAAAAGTATGAAAAAGCTGGATTCAATGTATTTTTATAGTAGTATTATCCTATGAAGAAACAAGAAACTTCAGTAGAAAAATTACTTGATATAATTGAAGAAAAAGAGCGAAGGATTACTGAATTGGAACAACAAGTCCAATGGTTCATGGAACAAATACGCCTTTCAAAGCGTAAACAATTCGGTGTATCCAGCGAGCAAACAAAGATTGAGCAACTCAATCTTTTTAACGAAGATGAGGAGACTCACAATTTAGCAGTTTCCGAGCCACAAAGGATAGAAGTAAAAACTCATTACCGTAAGAGGACTCGTCTAACAACAGATAAGCTTCCTGAAGATTTACCGATGGAGGTAATTGAGCACAAGTTACCCGAAAAGGATAGTATTTGCCCGGATTGCGGTAGTCTCCATTATATCGTCAGGAACAGGAATGGAAGCAAAACGGCATTCCGATTTCAAGGCAGACAATGTCAAATTGGCTTATTACAGCCTGTGAGGACTGGTTGGAACCGATATATGAGGAAATGAAGAAGCGGCTGTGTGAGCATGAGGTACTGCATGCAGACGAAACGGTTGTGCAGGTGCTAAAAGAATCTGGGAAGTCAGCACAGTCGAAGAGTTACATGTGGCTGTTCAGAACGAGCGGGGAGGCAAAACATCAGATAAGTACCACGAAAATTTTTTGACGCAATGGAAGCCCTACCCAAAGATAAGCAACCAACATCTAATGCTGCAAAGGGAGTAGCATATTGCGATAAACTGTTTCATTTAGAGAAGCAGTTTGCATTGCTATGCCCTGAAAACCGGTTAAAAGAACGAGAAAAGCAGTCTAAGCCTCTCATAGATGAATTTTACGATTGGATAGGGAAATTAAATGTACTGCCCAAAACCCATTTTGGTAAAGCAGTACAATATGCCCAGTCCCAGCGTAAATATCTTGAGAGGTATATAACGGATGGGCGGTTGAAGATATCAAATAACCGAGCTGAGCGTAGTATTAAGCCATTCGTAATCGGACGCAAGAACTGGCTTTTCAGCAATACGCCAAGTGGAGCGAGAGCGAGTGCAGTTTATTACAGTCTTGCTGAAACTGCAAAAGAGAATGGATTAAACCCGTTTGAATATTTGTCGTGGATATTTACTCAAGCCCCCAACCTTGGGAAGTTGGGGTATGTAAATTCGTTTGCTGATTTGCTGCCCGGCAGCACGAAAATACCACCTAACGTGTTTATACCGAAATCCAAAAGAACAGAACCTGAAAAATATGCGTGGGAGGAAGTGTAGTTGCTATGCTACTGCAGGAGCAGTAGCCGGAGCCGTAGGACACTCTTCTTGGTGCAACAGTTGGCGCAGGAATGGGGGCTATTGCGGGATTTGCTGATTCAAAATATGGAAACAAAATAAGAGACTTAGATAAAGAGCTTAATAACAGAATCAAACAGGAGACAAGCAAATTTATAGAAGGTGCGAAATCTTATCTTAAAAAGATTCTTACTGATGAGAGAGGCTCAATAAGGTTTGGTCCGAAAAATGAAACTAATGGAAATGCTGGAGTTGGTAATGGGAGAGCGGATAGAACACAAACAGGTAAGGGAACTGGTAATCAGCCTGTATCTAGAAAGCAAGCTCTAAATACTATCAAGAAAGATTTAGGTATTCCAAAATCGCAGAAACCAGACGGTCAGAATATGGTACCTCTTGTAGATGAAAATGGAAATATGATTTTAGGTCAAAATAAAAATTTCGTATATTCGAGAGAGCTTACGTATTCAGTTAATGGGAAATTTGATGCACAAGGTAATCCAATTTCCTCGGTAGTAATTCAGGATCACTCTTACGGACATACATATAGCTCTGGTACTGGAAACCAACCTTTGCATTTTAATGTTAGACCTTCTACAAATCCTAAAAACGATAAGGTGCTTGGAATTAAAGAACACTATTATTTTAATTATAGAAATAGAAAATAGGAAGGAGGAATGAATGTATGTATGTAGGAATTGATAATGCATTTGTATTAGAAAATATTTTTGGAAATATTGATATTTTTAAAGGTGCTGAAATAACTAATATAAGTTGGCAGTTAATTACTGCTAGAATGGAAATATGTATTGAGACTCAAAGTAAAGTACTAAATCCACCGAAAAAATGGGAAAAGTGGGATAAAGTCTATATTAGACTAGAAATATTCGGAATAGAAGAGCTCATGGTTGATATTAATAAAACAAAAATGTATATCGAATCCTTTTATATGAGCGAGGAGAATAAAAAGTATATTTTTAAATTTAGCTTAAACAACAATTGTTGTATTAATTGCAGATTCGGTATTGCACGTGTTCAGAATATTAAACCAATAATAGAAAATGAATAAATTGTAATAGTTGTAGTTGGAAAGTATGTCTAACGCAAAGGTCACACAGTTTTGGATAGTGTAACCTTTTGCGTGCGCCAAGCATGGGCGCAATCTAACGGGTGAAAGTCCCGAACACGCCCTGGTAGTGGGAAGTGTATAGCCTAAAACAAGGGTGTCCATCGCGAAGTGGAATCTGAAGGAAGTCGGCGGCAAATCTCTGGTCTGGCGGACAGAAACCACATATAGGCAGTGCAAGGAGGAAAAGGTTGCGCATCAAACTGAAGTCCAATAACTACCCGGACCAAGCACTGTAGATGTGGCAGATAGATGGAAAGAAAGATTGTGTTCTTACCTGGGGAGGTCTCGTGGACGGGTGGAAACTGAGTAAGAAGCCCGGTTGAAACAAGATTTACCGTGAGAAGTCAGCAGAGGTCATAGTACTCGATACAGTCGACGGTATGGAGGAAGGGCCGAACCAGAGGGGGTGAAGGTCAATGAAAGTCACCGAGAGTGGCGGTAATAAGCACAGACAACTTCAAAAAGAAGGCTATCCTCAAAGGGTAACTACGGAACAGAGAGAGTATGCGGAAGTGTGTGAGTCACGGAGGATGACTGAAACCGACATCACCGACACGAGTATGCGGACAGAAGGACTGCAGGAGCAAATCCTAAGCTGAGCGAATCTGAACCGAGCATACAAGCAAGTGAAGAGAATCATAGGCGAGGTGGATAAACTTATGTCCTACCTGAAAGAACGCCGGGAGGAACTCCTGCAATCTATCCGGGACGGGAAGTACCGACCAAGACCCGTCAGGAGGGTAGAAATACCTAAGGGAAACGAGAAAACGAGGAAGCTGGGGATGCCGACAGTCGTAGATAGGCTAATCCAGCAAGCAATATGCCAGGTACTAACTCCCATTTTTGAAAAGCAGTTTTCAGACAATAGCTTTGGATTTCGACCGGGAAGAAGTGCGCATGATGCACTCAAGATGTGCAAAGCCAATATTACGGAAGGTTACAAATATGTAGTTGACCTGGATTTAGAAAAGTACTTCGACACGGTTAACCAGAGCAAGCTCATCCAACTCTTATATCTTCACAAGCTCTTAAGAGTACCGGGCAACAAGTGCTTAAGAGTGTCGCACAAGGAGCGATGACAGGTGCGTTAAATGGAGCAGTAGATAGTTTTACAACTAATGTTACGAGTCAAGTTTGGGACATAGTAACAACAAAAGAAAAAAATCCTTTGATGTTGGAAGTTTGATAAAAGATACTCTTAGCGGTGCAATATTAGGTGCAACGATTGGTGCAGGAATGGGTACGATTTCGGGCTTTGGTGGTCCGAAAAATGGAAATATAATGATCGATGTAGATGAAAACATTAATAACAGCACAAAGCAGGGTACAAACAAATTTGTAGAAGGCTTGAAATCGTATTTTAAAAAGCTCCTTACTGATGAGAGAGGCTCAATAAGTCTGGGGTCCAAAAATAAAACTAATGGAAATTGGGGAGCTGGTAGATTTGCGAAGAAACCCTTAGACCCATCTAACTATATAGGCACACTAGATGAGAGTTTTGCGAACTTAAGTACTACAAAGAAAATAGATGCAGCATTTGCTGAGATAGAAAATGCATTTGGTAAATCTTATGCGAATAAAATAAGAGATTTATATAACTCAACATCACGTAATTTTTTCACTTCATCTGAAGATTTGGGTGTATTTAGACTGGATGTTAGAGGTAATCTAATTATTGACATTAACAAGAATATAGGAAACTCCAAGGTTATGGCGAACACAATATTACACGAAGTTAGGCACTTAAGGCAGTATAATAAGTTAGGTGCTAACCCAAAAGTATGGAATGGTTTAAGTGATGAGTTTGTTGAACGGTTTGCTACATCTACAAATCTTTGGCAGGGTAAGCGAATGGGACTATCGCCAGAAGATATGAATATATTTGAGAACTATTATAATGGATGGAGGGGTAAATAAATGAGGCTTGATATACATTTGGTAGAATGTAAATATGTATCAACAACTAAAACTATTCCTGTTGTCGTAAAATTGTCAACTGATGATGATGAAGTAGAAATAGCAGAGAAAATTGATTTAATGGAGATCCTTCTTATTCAAGGGGATGAAGCAAAGCTTGGTACATATACTACATGCCGACTAGGCTTACCTAGAAATACGTTTACAGTATCGAAGCAGAAGCCACATTATATTGTTTATGATGTGTACGAGGATTGCAGGGCCATAGACATTGAACCTGGGGATTATGAAGTAAGTATAAAACTCAAGGTCTATGTGAAAGTAAATGAGGGTGATTTTCAGACTATCGAATTATCAGGTAAAATACCAATACTTATTGAATAGTTATTCGACCGCTATATAATACAATTATTTTAATGGGTAGGTGTAACAGCCTGCCCTTTCATTATTAATGTATTTAAAATGTATTTAAGGTAGAATGAAGTTCCCCCGATTTGATGGAAACACAGAATGGCTGGTATAATAAAACCAGTTGTAGGTGTTTATCATGAAACGCTATGATAAAAGTTTGTAAGCGTCAAAGTGTGTCCTGAAGATGAATTGCGACAAAAGGAGGGAGAATAAACGCAATGAATCATGCTTTGTAGGAGATGAGAGTAGGCCTCTCGAAATCGGCATTCAGGTGCAGGTTTCAAACTACCTGTTGGTGCTGCAGTCAAAAGCTGTGG
>NZ_BAVR01000106.1 GCF_000521465.1 Acetivibrio straminisolvens JCM 21531 | reverse complement strand
GAGGTGATTTCTTACATGCAACCCGCTTGAAACCAAGCATACTAAATATTGATGATATTATTCAACATTTCATCTACATTTAGTATTTCTTAGCCAAAATATCCTTTTATATCTATATCATTTATTATTTTATATTATAAGGTTCCCGTGGAAATCCATTTCTGTATTTCCCTCTTGTTTCTATTCCACCTATACCTTTGACTCCGGTAATTGTTTTGTTTATTACATCCTGCGGAGTTATCACCTGGTTTATGCTTGTAAATGCTATTTTTTCACATATCATTACCGGATCAAGGGCATGAATAAGTACTCTATAAGGCGAACTTGCAAAATTTGCGCCGGCTTCAATGATTTTTTTAAACATCGACTGGCAAGCACCGGCGAAAATGACAAGACTATCCAAATTACTGTCAAAGCGTCTGGCCTCTCTCACCGCTTCAACAAAATATTTTGAATTTCTGTAATTTTCAATATCCGAATACCCTTTTTCAGTCTTTATTACACCGTCATGTCCTGTAAGCACAAGGATATCAGGCTTGTGCTCTTTTAAAAGATTGAATATCTTAAAAGGCTGTTCCCTTTCCCTTACATATACACCTACAGCCTCAATTCCTAACTTCCTGTACTCCTCCATACAAGTATCAAGGTAATCACTGTCCCCATCAATATGAAGCACCTTACCAGGCTTTGGAAAGTTCTCATTATTCTCTTTAGGGACGTCACGAAAGAATTTTTTTTTGATTTATCTCTCATTAGAGATTCGTTTAAGCTCCTTATTTTTTCCTTTACAGACCTGTTAACCCTTGCATTATATTCCCGGACACAAGTATCCGACTGCACGACCAAATCCGTTTCGGGAGCATCAGCTTCAAGTCTGTAGCAAATACCCTTCAGTATAACTATCTTATTTCCCTTTTCGTATTTTATGTCAACAACCTTGAACAATATGTCCGAGCCATAGGATTTTCTTGCCACAATATCCCCAATTTTTAAACTCATAAATACCACCCTCAATTTAACTTTCTACTATACATAATATGTTTTATCTTTACCAATGGTGATGGGTATTGAAATGCTATGCCAATAAACGATATAATAAAATATAATTAAACTATTCCTGCTATTAATAAATGGGAACAGTTCTCAGGAGGTATTAAGCGTGCTAACAGATATTCAAATAGCCCAATCGTGTAAAATGAAGCCTATAAATCAAATTGCCTCAGAGCTTGGTATTGAGGAAGAAGAGCTTGAGCTCTACGGAAAATACAAAGCAAAATTATCCGACAAGCTCTGGGAAAGAGTAAAGGATAGGCCCGACGGCAAGCTTATTTTGGTGACTGCAATAAACCCTACACCCGCCGGTGAAGGAAAAACCACCACCACTGTCGGATTGGGACAGGCTATGTCAAGAATCGGGAAAAAAGCAGTGATTGCTTTAAGAGAACCATCTTTAGGTCCCGTAATGGGAATTAAAGGCGGAGCGGCCGGAGGAGGATACTCTCAGGTAGTTCCCATGGAAGATATAAATTTACACTTTACCGGAGACATGCACGCGATAACTGCTGCCAACAACTTATTGTCAGCTGCTATCGATAATCACATACAGCAGGGAAATGAGCTTAATATTGATGTACGGCAGATAATATGGAAAAGAGCAATGGATATGAATGACCGGGCGCTTAGAAATATTGTGGTAGGTCTCGGGGGAAAAGCAAACGGCACCCCTAGAGAGGATGGTTTCCTGATAACGGTCGCATCGGAGGTTATGGCTATTTTGTGCCTTTCAACAGGCTTATGGACCTAAAAGAACGCCTTGGAAGAATACTCATAGGATATACCTGTGATGGCAAGCCGGTCTTTGCAAAGGATTTAAAGGTAAACGGTGCAATGGCTTTGCTCCTTAAAGATGCCATAAAACCAAATCTTGTTCAAACTTTGGAAAACACTCCAGCAATAATGCACGGCGGCCCCTTTGCCAATATAGCCCACGGCTGCAACAGTATTGTTGCCACAAGGCTCGGGTTAAAGCTTGCCGACTACTGCATTACGGAAGCAGGTTTCGGTGCGGACTTGGGTGCTGAAAAGTTCTTTGATATCAAATGCCGCTATGCAGGGTTAAAGCCTGATTTGGTCGTTCTGGTAGCTACTATAAGGGCCCTTAAGTATAATGGCGGTGTAAAAAAAGAAAATCTGGGTATTGAGAATATTTCAGCCCTTCAAAGCGGATTTGTCAATCTTGAAAAGCATATAGAGAATATCAGGAAATTCAACGTGCCGGTCCTTGTGGCTATCAATCATTTTAATACTGATTCCGATGCTGAAATCGAATACGTTAAAAACCGATGCAAAGATATGAATGTTGAAGTTGCGTTTTCAGATGTATTTTCAAAAGGTTCCGAAGGCGGAATAGAACTGGCCGAAAAGCTTGTAATGCTTACCGAAACACAAAAATCCGATTTCAAACCTCTTTATGACGTAAATCTTTCTATAAGGGAAAAAATAGAGAAAATTGCCAAGGAAATATACGGTGCAGACGGTGTCAGCATTTTGCCGGCAGCTGAAAGAGCAATCAAAAAAATTGAAGAGCTTAAAATGGATAAGTTGCCCATATGCATAGCCAAGACGCAGTACTCCCTTTCCGACGACCCAACCTTTTAGGTAGGCCCCAAGGGTTTGTCGTTACAGTAAGAGAAATAAAGCTATCCAGCGGAGCAGGATTTATAGTTGCGATTACCGGAGACATTATGACAATGCCCGGTCTTCCTAAAGTTCCTGCCGCAGAAAAAATCGATATTGATGAAAACGGAGTTATTATAGGTCTTTTTTAGAGCCCATGGGGTTTACACCCCTTGGGCCTTAAATTTTTGTTTTACCCAATCAAATTTTATTAAATTCGTTTAAAAACTTTTTATGATACTCAATTTCTTCAATCACCTCGTTAAACCTTGCTACAAAGCTTTTTTCCCTTCTTATGCGTCTGCTGTTGTAATACCTGTTTACCACTCTCCAGAACTTTTGGGGAAACTGAAGCATAATTTTCAAAATCTCAAATTCATCTTTAGATATGGGTTCTATGGATGTATATGCATCAATTATGACCATTGCCTCATCTATATCCCAGTTGCACTTTCTCATTTTTCTTCTTAAAAGATTTGCAACATCATATACTTTTAACTCAAAACTGCAATATTCAAAATTTATAACCGATGTTTCCGAGTCTGTGCAAATTATATTGCAATGGGTATAATCATGATGACAAAACAACCTATCTTCACGGGTTTTTTTTACCACATCAAAATACATTGAATTGTGTATTCTCTCCAATGCATCCTCTCCCAGCTCATAAAAATAGTCAATATACTCTAGAATTAAATAATCAAACTTGCCCTTTTCCCTTTGGGCCATCTTTTTTGTTCTTTTAATCTCTTCCAATCTCTTGTTAAAATACTCGGGAAGCTTTCCCAAATCATCTCTTACAATGCTGTTTTGAGGCGGAATATATCCTTTCGAAGCCTTATGCAGCATTGCCAATGTTTTTGATGCTCTTATGACATCATCCCTGTTATTAAAATCACACTCTCTTCCCTCCACTGCCTCCGAAACTGTATAAAGGCCTCCGTTTATAAGTGATACCGGGCTTCCGGACTTGTTATATAAATACCTGTCTATATTTTTAAAATCATTATTGTACAGATGTTCTTTCGCTCCATGCACAAACATTATGCGTTCCGGTGAACAGTTAATATTCTTTAAAACTTTCTTTCCTTCCGATGTCTCAATAATATAATGGTTTTTAGAGGATAAATTTTATCTATATTAAAATCATATATCCTGGACAATTCTTTATCTATATCTTGCATTTTCAACCCCCCAGACATCCTATAGCTTATTTCTGCCCATTTACATTTTTATTCCGCGAACTCAAATTTAAGTCTACAGAGGCTGTAAATTCAGTTCAATTGAACTAAATCTTTTTCATAGAACGATGCTCCCAATTTACTCTCCGTATAATTATAATCATATTAACACGTCCTAAAAATTAGAACCGGATTTTTATCCATCTTAAGTTTAGAACCTTTAGAATCAAGAAGGATGTAAATATCGACAGAAGAGGTATCATAGGAAATGCGTACCTGTCAAAGGCCATATAAACACAGTGAGTAGCATTGAAATAAAGCATTACCAGTATAGGCAGGCTGTATTTGCCAATCCCCTTGAATAACAATACAATTATGCCGGCAAACCCTGCATATACTATAATTAGATGGCTGTACAATACAACGAAGTGGGGAATATTGAAAAAGCCCTTCCAATAAAACACTGTCCTCCAGAACAGGTTTGTCTTATCTATCGTATACCATTTAAGATATCCCCAGAAGTCTTTCTTAAATTCTTCCTTTATCCTCATTTTAGCAACAGCAACTTCTGTTTTGTTAGTTTCAAAAGCATTCCTTCCCAGTTTGTAATATACTGTATTTTCCGGTGTTTGCTCATAATTTACATATGTCCCCTGAAGCATGGGATTTCCGCTGGATGCTGCAAGGGGTATAAACTCCCCATACTCACGATAGTTCCTTATCCACCATGGAGATATTACTACTGTAAAAGCCAAAAACATAACAGCTCCCAGCTTTATCATGTCAATAATCTTTACACGTTCCGACCAAAACAGGTAGATAAATAAAAAAACCGGATATAGAGCTATGGTGGGTCTACACAGTGTTGTAACTGCCCAAAGAACTCCCAAAAGTCCAAAATAGGCCTTTTTCGGCTTTTTGGCAAACAACAGGCTAAAATATATAAGAAGACAAAGAAGCATTGTAAAAAGCGTTTCTGTCAGCATATATCCCACAGTTATAATATTCGGAATATAGAATGCCACCAGAAATGCCGTAAGCAGGCCTACATTTTTGTTAAAAAGCTTCTCGGCAATCAAATAAACAAGAAGTATAGTTACAGAGCTCATTATTGCCTGTATAATTCTCGCTGCCTGAAAGCCTGCCAGCTATTCCAAACAACTTAAAAACCGTTGCAAGAAAAAAAGGATATACGGGTGTTACAAAGACAGTGGTTCATTTAAATTATGAAAAATATAAATACCTCTTTTTACAAGTACTGCTGCACTCTTTACATAGTTTAAATCATCGCTAAACAGGGTTAAACTGTTTTGATACTTTAATATCAAAACAATTTTTATAATCAGGGATGTAAGGATAATCAACACCAGAGTAAAATAATGCTTGTTTTTACGTATCATTTTCATCTACTCCCCAAAGGTTTTTACCCTAAATAAAAGCTCGGGACATCGAGTCTCTTCGCTTTGGCCTCTTTCATTTCATTCCAAGAGGCCAAATAAAAGATACTTTAAGAAGCATCTTTTTAATCATGCAAATTATATTCTTACCATTTGTACTTTATTTAAACATTACAGAAATCTATCTGGTAATAGCTTTTTTACTCATCTCATAGATAAGAGAATTTGTTTTAAACAGCTCATTTATTCTTCTAAAAAAATCTCTGTCAAAATAAATACTTGTATTCTCTCTTTCCAGCATATCTTTTATAAAGCTTAATTTAATACCTGAAAGCGAATTGTATGTCTCTACATTTATTTTTCCATCCAGCACATAAGATTGACATAATTCAATAAAGCGAATAGATTCATTGAGAAGCTTACGTTTGATAAACTCCATTTGGTTACTCACCCTTTCGAAATCAATTATTATATCTCATAAGAATA
>NZ_BAVR01000107.1 GCF_000521465.1 Acetivibrio straminisolvens JCM 21531 | reverse complement strand
TTGCTTATAGCTACCCGTCTTACAGGAAATTCTTTGCCATAATTGATTCCAAGAGTGCCTTATGTTTCTGGGAGAACTACCCGTCACCAGAGTATATATGGAACACAACATCGGAAGAAATATATCACACAATAAAGCCGGTGCATCAGGCACTTAAAATACAGCGCATTCATGAGATATATCCATGATTGAAAGGGATGGAGACACAAGAAAGGACTATCAGCCCGAAAGAGATTTTATAGTCAGAAACATCGTAAAGGATATCAGGCACAACAAGGAGTTGATTGCCGAAATTGACGGTGAACTAAGAAAGCTGATACCTTTGACAGGCTATAAGCTACATACAATGCCGGGAATCGACCTTGTTACAGAAGCGCAGATTATATCTGAAATCGGGGATATTAACCGCTTCCCAGACTCAGACAAGCTGGCTCGGTTTATGGGCTTGGCACCGGTGCAATTCAGCTCTGCCGGAAAGGGTAAAGACCAAAGATGCAGGAATGGCAACAGGGCACTAAATGCGATATTTCACTTTCTCGCAATCCAGATGGTAGCAGTATCGGCGTCAGGAAAGCCAAGACACCCGGTATTCAGGGAGTATTTTGAGCAGAAGGTTAAAGAGGGCAAGAACAAGCCACAGGCGCTTGTGTGCGTGGCAAGGCGGCTTGTGAGGATTATTTACGGCATGATGAAAACCAGGACAGAATACAGGCCATTTGAGAAGGCTGACAACAAGAACTGATTTCATATTCTGGAAGCAAAGCAATGGAAGATAATTCTTTTTGATTGAGATATGGTAGCAGGAATTATATAATAGTTATAGTCCTTGTAGTGAGGGAACGGGTGATACTGTTAAATATTACAGAGTTCAAGGTGGAACTTATCCTAAAGCTAGTCAAGAAAGAATAATAATTAATGAAGATGGGACAATTAGTATACCTGATAAAAAAGCAGATTTAAATATTAGTGCGTATAATTTAGAACATGCTCTATATTTTAGGGATAAAAATAGACAAGGTGGAATAATTATTGAAATGGAAGTTCCTAAATGGTTTGATGATTTACTAAAGGAAAACTTAGTACCTCAACAAGGGTATAAAACTAATATCAATAATCAAGGAGGGACTGCACCAAAAGTAACAGATCCTAAAACGCCTGGAACATCATATGAACTACCTGCACCTTGGATAGAATGGCTAGAAGAAAATATAATTAATTATAGAATAATTAAATAATTGCATATTATGAAAAATAGTATTATAATTGTAAGAGAGTAAACACTCTCTTACAATTATAAATAGGAGTATTCCTATAAAGAATCAAAATGACCTTTGAAAAAATAGATGCCTGACTGTAAAATTTGAAATGTGAGTTGCGACCAAGTAACCACAAATCAAAAACACAGGAGGCATCCAATATGAATTATACACAGAATGAAAAGATTTTGCGAATTAAAGAGACAACGTTGATCTTTGGAATTGATATTGGTAGTGAGAAGCATTACGCTAGAGCTTTCAATTTCAGAGGCGTAGAGTATGGAAAGCTGTTGATTTTCTATAACAATGCTAAAGGAATTGCAAAGTTCGAAGAATGGACAGCGAAGATAGCAAAATCCAACGGCTTTACTGAGGTGATACTCGGAATGGAGCCGACAGGACACTATTGGTTCAACCTAGCTGAGAATACTAAGAAGACCGGGATGAGCATTGTATTAGTAAATCCACATTATGTGAAGAAAAGTAAAGAACTTGATGCTAACAATCCAACCAAGAATGACCGAAAAGACCCAAAAAGCATAGCAATGCTGGTCAAGGATGGGAGATATATTGAGCTATATATTCTGGAAGGCATTTACAAGGAGCTACGGTTGGCCATGGACAGCCGATGGCGGCTTGTAAAAGAACTTTCAGCTATCAGGAACCGTATCAGTCGGTGGATATGTATCCATTACCCTGAAATCACCAAGGTGTTTGACGCTTGGGAGGGAAAGGCTGCTCTGTTGATACTGAGTGAATGACCGACACCCAAAAAGGTTATTGAAAAAGGCATTGAAGGTATCATAGCTATCTGGAAGAAACACAAGATAAGGCTGTAGGAATAAAGAGAGCCGAGAAACTTTTTGAATCCGCTAAGACTTCCATTGGGACATCGGGGGGTATCTGCAGAAAATGAACTCTCAATGTTGCTTGAAGACTATGGGAGCAAAATGCGACAGATTGAAAGAACAATGACTCTAATTGAGGAATTGGCAAAGCAGATTCCGTGGTATGAGAAGATGATAGAGATCAAAGGTGTATGCCTCATGGTAGCTGCAGGCCTTCTAGCGGAGGTAGGTGATATCTCTAGATTCAATCATCCAAAGCTGATACAAAAGCTATCCGGGCTAAGCCTCAAATAGAATAGTTCCGGTAAATATAAGGGACAGACAACCATATGCAAACGAGGAAGGAAGTAGCTTCGATACTATTTGTATGCCTTTGCTGTCTACGAATGAGGAATTCGGAGCCTTACACCAATACTATACGACCAGGAAGGAAAGACCCTTGAAGAAGATGCAGTCTTTGGTTGCATTGAGCAATAAGCTAATACGGATATTTTATGCGATACAGACGAAAGACATAGTGTACGATCCACAAAAGATGCTCAGCGATATAAAAAGACCGGAAGCAAAAGCAGCATAATCTATATCTCATATGAAAGAATACATCTCTCTCGTAGGCCAGTCAAGGGGAAGACTGCGTTGGGCTTGAGCCGACTCTTGACAGTGATACTCAAGCGATGGGATATATAATCAAGCGGTAAAAGTAAAACTGATGTTTTCACATTGAATGATAGATTTGCACTTTGACAAGATGAGCCGGATAGTCGGGATGAATTTACACCATAAGGGCTAAGACCCCGTGATAGAGCTTGACTGACATCCACCTCACGAACAGACAGAATGAAGGAATTAAGGGCATTGACCCAGTTGGATTTAGGAGGTTTGTTGCTGGAGTTTATGTGGATACCAATGGCCGTGATATTGAAAAGAGGACACAGTTTCATTGGGATACACATTATCATCCATAATTGTGCAGCAATACAATATCTGTCCGAATGACTTGTTTTGAAGTAAGTGAAAATCTAAGATTAAGTGAGAAAATGAAAGAAAAGCGGAGATTTATTAAGGAGGTTATAAATTGAAATATAAGCCTGAATACGCTAAGAATATTATTGTTGGTGTCATACATAAAGGTATGTTTTCATGGTACGTTACAGAACGAGATTTTTGGATATTAGATGCTGTAAAAAGAAGAGACGAATATATTCAGAATGGATATGGCTCTATTATTCAAGAAGATTTTTTTAGTTTTAGATTTAATATACCAATAGTTAATGAGGAAACAGTAGATGTATTCATAAAAAAAATTGAGGACTTTAAAACAGAAAGTAGAGAACTAAAAGAACTAGTGTTAAAAAGTGATTATAATACTATACTTGAGTTAGTACCTAGCTTGTTAGTGGACTTCGACAGTAAAATATTATACTCATGTTATCCAGAAACTTTACCATTTGAAAGATATGTGCCAGATAAATGGGAGGGTGAATATAAAGATTTTTTTGAGTATATTCCGAAGGAAGAAAGATATTGGATTATTGGTTCTATTGATTATATCAAAAAAATATATGATGAAGAGGTTAATTAATTTAAATAGTGTTAAATTTTAATTTTTGGAGTGTTAATTTATGCACGAATCCAATGAGATTTATGCACAGTATAATGATAAAACGATAAGAGTTTACCAAGCATATAATAGCAAAATAGCTGAAGAGTGTTTGAGGCTAGGGACATTCGGCCCGTCATTTAAGATTGATAGGATGACGTGGATAAAACCATCTTTTCTGTGGATGATGTATAGATCGGGCTGGGGAACTAAAAAAAATCAAGAAAGAATATTAGCCATTGATATTTTGAAAGAAGGCTTTAATGAAATATTATCAAAAGCAGTACTTTCTACTTATAACTCAAGTGTTTATTTGTCTTATGAAGAATGGAAGCGTGATTTGATATCTTCACCCGTTAGATGTCAGTGGGATCCAGATAGGGATATTTATGGCAATCCTATTAGGAGAAGGACGATTCAACTTGGGATAAAAGACGATATAGTTAAAAAGTACGTGGAAAAATGGATTTTCAAAATCACAGATATATCCGAAGATGTTTGCAAGTATAATATCATGATTCAAAAAGGGAATTTTGATTTACATATGCTTCCAATGGAGAAGATATACTTTGTAGATAATTGTATCAGAAGTAAATTGGGAATGGATAAATAAGCCTTAAAAGGATGATTGAACACAGGAATAGGTGGACAGAGACTACTGAAAAATAAAAATATTTGGAACGTGGTGATGAAACTTATAATGATTTAGTTAAACACTATTATATGAAACATGTAGTGGTTAGTTCGGAAGTTTTGCTTTTTTTAATGAAAAAATCTGTATTAATCGTCAAGAGGATGGCGAAGTTCCATTAGTGCTATTGACGCAGATAATGAAGCTATTTCAATACTTTTAGAGCTCGGAATCAAGAATATTTTTATGGATTTACCTGCTGATATATATTGCCTTAATTACTTCTTGTTTGGCAAAAATCGCTGCATGTGGATGAAAATTTGAATACATCAGAACCTGATTATAAATATTGAAATGACAGAAATACTTCGATGTGACAATAATTAAAGAAGCTTGGTTGAATATTATTGGTCAATATAAGCCAAAGAGTTGTACAGCTTTATGTTATAATACATGTATTTGTGCTGGGAATTTCTTTTTTCAGGAATACTGAGGAAATTGAGCAAATTGTAAAACAACTTGAAGAAGTGTTCTTAATTACGTAAAAACGATCCCTAGTACAGCAGATGAGAAGGAACAGAAGCTGATAATGATGTAACTGTTGGTTACTGCTTAGGTGCAATTTTAAAGTTTAAATCTTTTAAATGAGAGTCTATGCATTTGTAGAAGTTCTATGAAATTGATGTTTACAGTTGCTAAATATCATCTGAGTAAAATAACTTCAGAATAGTTGTATCAAATTCCAAATAATCAAATGAACTATCTCTATATTAAATAACAAAAATCCTCGGCTTGTAGGCAAACATACAGCCGAGGTTCTTTGTAAGCGTCAAATAGATCGTCACATAGTAGAATAGTTGAGCAGTTGATACGTAAGCGTCAAATAGATCGTTACATAGTAGAATAGTTACGTAGTTGATACAATCACTGTAGAAATAATTAAACGGAGTGATTGTATAGACATGCAAAAAGTAACATCTGAACAACAATTATCTAAGTGGGCGGAATTAATACAAACCCGGCTTGAAAGTGGGCAAAGTATCAAAGAATTTTGCAGAATGAATGGAGTAAGCAAAGCTACATACTATTATTGGCAGAAGAAAGTCAGTAAAGCAAAGTGTACAGTGTTTGAAGAAGTAAAACAATCCAAAACCAAAGTACCAAGCGGATGGATGTAGCTCGCACCGAAACCGGTACACCCCGCAAAAGCCACATTGGAAATTAAAATTAATGGTTGCAATGTCGCTGTAAACACGGAAACAGACTTAGAATTGTTGAAAAAAGTTTGCCAGGTGTTGATGTCGCTAT
>NZ_BAVR01000108.1 GCF_000521465.1 Acetivibrio straminisolvens JCM 21531 | reverse complement strand
CAAATAATGTAGATTTAATAATAATCCAGGAAAGTAGTATTGCATTTATGGAATATAAAAATTCTAATATTCCTAATGCAGTTAATCCACAGGCTTTTGAAAACAGCATTAAGGAAGACAAGCATTATGTTAAGATTGCAAGAAAATATTATGATAGCTTGATCTATATTAATAATAAAACAGGATGTGAAAATAAGATAAAAAAATACTACTATGTAATTGAATGCTCCAAGGCCGACTCTGTATTGAGAAAATATCTTGCAGGAAAAATAAAAAGCAGACTCCCTTTTAGCTTGCAGAAAAATTTAAGTGGTATGAAAGAGAATTTAATTGACAATTTTGAGGTTGTAAATATACATGAGTGGAACGAAAAATTTCCTGATTACAGATTTAAAGCTTGTGCAGATGGTATATAGACATGGGAAATACAACCAATCCTGACAATCGTTCCTTGATTTCTGGAATTGATACGTTAGTATGGGTTCCGGATCCTTTGACGTTAAGCAAGGAGTATAAGTCAATATGTTAACACCGGAGTATTCCGGAGTTTTCATTTATTGATGCAATGACTTCATTATATAAATCAACATCCAAATAAGTTTCTGTGCAATAAGCATGTCTTCCCTGCATTTTTCCATTCTGTCTTTCTCAATGCCATCCTTATGGGCACTCTGTTCCTATAGCTGTTCTTGATGTATTCCAACGCTCCGATAAAACCTTGCGGTTGTATTCCGCGTCATCTCCCAGTACGAATTGTTGGACAAGAGGCTCTTTGTCAAAACTGTTCCAATTTAGCTTTGTCCCTTTAAAATCCTTCAATACGCTCCAATCAACATAGAAGTTACCCTTCCATTCTTCAAATCTGGATCTGTCCTTCGGCAGAAAATAGTTTGAGTAAATAGGACCTCTACCGGAAGACTTCAGAAAACCGTCACTAAGAACCCTTATTGCCGGCCCCATCTCAAGGCACTCTTTAGGCTCAGTCTCGTTCTTGTCTTTAAAAAACCTGACTGAATTTGAATCTATATTCATTCCCGGCCCATCAAACACAATATTGCATTTTATTTTATTGTATATATCGTTAAGTATATACTCAATCACCTTGGTAAGGGGAATCATAGACGGAGAATAGTCGAGACTCTCAGCATCGCCTCTTGAAATCAGAGTTCTATAAACTATCTCGGATGTAATCATCATGCTTTTGCACTCTTCGTCCAATTTGTCCCAGCAGCCTTTGTCGTCAAGCTTAACAAAAAAATCCACTATTTGCTCACGGTCAATGTATTTGGCGGAAATACGTTTTGTCAGCGACCGGATACGGGGTTCGACTGCTGTAAAGAATTCGTCCTCCCTACCCCGGTAGTTGGCCTTTTCCCTATGCTCCTTGATGGACATCAGCATGCTTTCGATATCCGCATCCAGCTTTTCCAGCAAAATGTCCTTGATAACAATATCGACTCTCTCGAAAAACGAACGGTTTCTAACAGAAGTTGCTCCCCTGTCAACATCCCCCAAACGCAAAAAAAGATTTTTTGCCCTGTTCTCATCATCCCATGATATGACCATGGATATCTTGTCATCGTGATGTATATTTCTTATAAATTCATTATCCCTATAGTTTTTCCCATAGGTTTGAGCAATCAGGGCTATGTAAATTCCTTCAGGGTTGGAAAGGGCTCTCATTACACTGTATAACCGCCGGAACATATCGGATTTGACCTTGTCCTGAGAATGTGCATATTGATTTTTGATGTTACGTATATCCTCAATCATACCCCATTCTTCAAATACCGTTTCCTTTACAAAGCGCTTTAGATAGTCGAAACAGCCATCTTCCGGCGGTGTTTTTATTTTCAGATACAATTCTTCAATAAATTCACATGACCCAATCACGGTATCATAAATATCCTTGTAATTTCTCTGATACAAAAGTTTTTCTTTCTGCAAATCCGCATATAAAATATTCATGTATTCATAATTGTCGCAAAGGAGAATTGTCTTAAATAAGAGCATCAACACGTAGGCACATTGGTAATTGTCTTCGTTTATGTCGGAATAATTGTCAATCATAAATTCAACGGCTTCTTTGTTTTTTTCTTCGCCCAAAAGCGCAAAAGTAACCAAAGCCGCAAACATGGGAAAATAATTGGTAACATAGGCTTTATATTTACTCTTGAGAATGTTCTTGTTCTTTTTATATAGTTTTAACAGATGCATACCTATCCCGTCTGCTTTTTTCAGCTTTTCATTCGCCTTCCGGATACATTCAAATTCCCCGGTCTTCTGGAATTTCATAATCACTTCATTCCATGTGGTGTTTCCCGGAATCGAGGTGATAAATACTTCTCCTAAACCTCCCACATAAATAACCAGCTCTTCTATATAACCGCACATTATTGAACTTAGGGCATTATATGTATTTATATCTCCGGATTCGCTTAGTTTGATAAAGGCAGGCAAAACATGCTTTGTATAGATATATAGAAATACTTCCTCATTTTTTGCGTGAGTTAACCACATTAATGGATATAAAACCCCGGGAATTTTTATTAATTCAATACCTTCAATGAAATCATCGATATCCGCACATGTAATGTTGTCATAATTCAGATTCTTTCCTATTATCCGTTCACAAATAAATTTATACTTAAAATTAGCCGGTATTTGAAAATCTCCATCATCTTCAATTTCATACTTTTCCATATACAGTTTCTTGAGAAGTTTCGTTTTATCGCAAATTTCTTTGCATTTATATTTTCTCGAAAGCAGTTCCATCAGTTCATTGGAGTCTATTCCAAAATAGAATCTGCTTAAAGCAAGTTTTTCAAGTACTTCGGAATAAATGCCACATTTATATGCATCTCTTAAATAACGTGCAACTTCATTCATACATCTTGTTTTTACTTCGGGGGACGGATATTTCATATCTCTTTTTATTTCATTCGGTGCCCTCATGGACACACCTCCCTGGGATAGGTTTTGTATGAGTTGTACAATTTTAAGCTGATGAGTTGTATATATACTAATGTAACATCAAGAGGCCGGGAAGGCAAACGGAAAAATGAACCATAGCGTTTTGTACTCAGTTAATATTTTTCCCTACTTAACAAGAGCTTCCTATATACATTTAAAATAAATCTTGTCTATTATGGTAACAACTTGATATAATAAATTTATGCAATTATGTTGGAAATTGATTTTAAAGCTTTACAGTAACTGACTGTATTTTTGCATTGATATATATAAAGTTGCATTGCGGAAATATTATAGTTCTATAAAATTTAAACTTACAACATTAATACAAGGCAGGAAAATAATATGAATATTATATATCTAGAGGGAAAAGAAGAATTACTGGTATATGTTAAGCCTCTTTGGGAAAATACCCGAGATTATCACAGTAGTATTTCAACTTATTTTTCGTCAAAGCTTTCTTCACAAAATTTTGAATCGAGGAAAAGGGAGTTTAAAAATAAGTCGGAGGACGGACAACTGAAAGTAATTTGTGCAAAAGACTTAGATACTGGAGATTATATAGGCTACTGTATAGCAGTTATTGATAAAGAAAATATAGGGGAAATTGAATCAATATATGTTAATGAGGCTTATAGAAGGAAGGGAATCGCTTCAAAATTAATGAGTATCGCATTGACATGGATGAATAATAACATGGTGAAAACCAAAAGATTAGTGGTAGCCGTTGGAAATGAGGCCGTTATAGATTTTTATAAGAAGTTTGACTTCTATCCGTATCAAATTCTGATGGAGTCAAAAGAAAAAAGCAATGAATAGAATTAAGAATAAAATATAAATAACAGGGGTGCAATGATGAGAAAAATATTGATTTTAATAACGGTACTGTCATTATTTACAATCACAGCTTGTTCGAAAATAATAGACAATAACTCTGTTAATAACAGCAGCACTGATAATAGAACTGAACTTGCAGATATTTACATATTGGCATTAGATTCAATTATGCCAATTGATGAAGGTCTTAATGGAGATATGAAATATATTTGATCTCAAAAAAGAAAATGACAAATGGACTGTAAGCAGCTCACAAATGGCTTGGATAAGTTAGAATGATTCAGTATGCTGATTATATGAGTATTTATGAATTAAAATTTCCGTACTATTATTGGTACGGTACGAGGTTTCGGCTTATTCGATCCGATAACTTTTTATAATATTGTTGGAAATATTGCGTTTTTCTCTCCATTGGGTTTCTTCATCCCTGTATTATTTGAGAAGAAAAGAAAACAGTGAATTTTTAAAAGGCGGAATTACCTTAAACGGAAAATCTTATTATATCGGTGAAGTTTCAATGGAAAACACACCTCATGACTTAATGGGGATTGAGGAAGTTGAGGTGTTTGGAAAGAAGGCATTAAAGATTTACGGTTTATTAGGCACAAACTATACTCAGGCGTTTTATTGGTTTGTTGATGAAAATCCGGAAGATTCTATTATACAGATAGACGGAAAAACACATTTGAAATTGATTTGGACGATGATGATAAGAAAGAAATTGTTTCAACTTTGGGCACAATTCCCGAAGCAAAAATATATATGCTGAAAGAAGGCAAAGTATATGCTTCAGATATTAATAAAAGCATTGGCGCAAAATCGGTATTTTTAGCAGATAGACATAAAAAGCTCTTTGTAGTGTTCTTTAAACCGAATAAACCGGAAGAATATATATTCCATAAAGATTCCTTTGTAAAAAAATAAGAGGGTGAAAACTATGCAAGCAAAAGATGATGAATATAAAGTATTTATTGACTTTGGTAATGATTATAATGATTGCTTCTGTTCAATAGACATTGAAAAGCTAAAAAGATTTTATGATTGCGAAATGACCATATGTTGAATGTTGTATTGGCAGAAAATAGAACTCTTGATTTTCATATTCACGAAGAATCAGATGAAATGTTTTATGTAATAGAAGGGAAAATGCAAATTGAATTAGACGACAGTATAATTGATCTGGATACCGGAAATTTCATTATTATTCCTAAAGGAACAAGACATAGACCGGTATGCAAAACATTAGTAAAGTGCCTATTAATTGAAAAGTGCGGTACATTATGCAAAGATAATACTGGTGGTACATATAAAGAATAAATTTACGGTAACTGGATTGGAGCTTGTAAAGTACAAGTATATAATGAAAATTTAGGAGAATATAATATTTATATTGAACAGATAGATGATCGAAAAATTATAAGAAATCGCTCAATAGTCTGTTTTCATAGATTTCGCAAAAACGCAACCCCATGCAATAGCCCTTTAAATGGTTGCTTTTATAAACGGGAAGGTTGATAATATTATGCCGACATTATTAATGATTACTCCTGAAAACTCGGAAATTAAAAGATTCAGAGCATATCAGCTCAACAACTTTATGCAGCTGACCATGCCATATCTTGCAGGATTCGTCCCAAAAGAATATGACATAAGGCTGTTGGATGAACATACAGAACCAATTATTTTCGAAAAATTCGACTTGGTTGCAATTACTGTAAATACTCCAAATGCTCCCCATGTTTATGCTATCTCAAAAAAGGTTCTTTCCAATGTTAGTTGAATAACCTCATTTTTTCGAGCCGGAGAATTTTGTTTTTTAGTG
>NZ_BAVR01000109.1 GCF_000521465.1 Acetivibrio straminisolvens JCM 21531 | reverse complement strand
GCTTCCCATTGCCCATACTGTTGCTCTGGGACGGATGATTTCATTCTCCAGGGATTTATCCATCAGGAAGGCTCCGTATTCCTCCGGTACGGAATATCCGCCGAATTCAGGTATCCCTTCCACCATGCTGGCATTTATCAGCCTGTTGTCGGCTCTGCCTGAGTGAAGTGTTCTCAGGAATTCATCCATGGAATAGAAACCATTGTTGCTTAAGCTCACAGTTTCGTTTCCATAAAACATCCCCCTGAATGATTTTGATACGGCTTTTGTTACAGGAGTTTTTGATTCTTCAATAGGAGATACAGCTTTTTGTGGTGTAATTAGAATTGGCTCAGAGGTTCTGATATTTAATAATTCCTCGTTAATGCTTTCATTAATGCTCTTTATTTTGTCTGTGTAGCGATTAAACTGTCTCTCCTGTTCCTTCGTCAAACTTCCACCTGCTTTTTCAGCTTCCTGCAAAATGGCTTCTGCTTTTTCCACCAATTGCTTTTTCTCATGTACCAAATCTGCTATAAATCTCATACTTAGACCTCCATTTTCTTTATATTTTTTTGTTAATATGGTCTGGGGTTAATACCCCGTTTGAATCTGCATTTTTTCACGCAATGCTGCCAGCCCGTTGTCTTTATGCTTTGCTGTAGAGATATGACCTCCCCCTACCCCTCAAGTCCACTGTTCTTAATGCTTTCACACAATTCACCTCCTTTAATGTTTAAATATTTATTCTTATATTGTTATGGGTTTAGAGTTGTGATGTGTTTTTGTAAAAGTCTATATAGAAAATTAATATATAAAAGTTACTGAAATTTCCATCACAACCCACCATCTCACCACACACTATTTGAGAAAATCAATTTCTTCAAAGTCCTGCTTGGCATTTTCATATGGCTTTGTGAGTTCAATGTTGAGGTAAACCACCCCAGTCCTGCAGTTCCGTTTGTTAAGGTAGCGGTTCATATCTCTTCCAAACTTTGTATTGCTGAGAACATACTCACCATTTTCACTACACCAGTGGGTGTAAACCTTGTACAAATCCAATGCCCCGACACTGCTGTTATTCTTGGGCTTTGTGCAATCATCCAAGAATTTCTGCATTATGTCCATTTCGCATCGGTAGTCCGTTGTAGCCAATTTCATTGTTTCCGGCATTTCCAAGCCATCTTTCTGCCACAGCTTTAATCCCTCCAATGCCCAGTTCAATATTCCATCTATCTCTTTTTCACGAAGGAAGTCCTTCAAATGAGGGTCACGCTTCTCTGGGGGAAAATATACTGTGAAGGGTAGCAGCTTAACTCTGCTCCAGATACCCTCGTCATTACCGGATATCTGGGGTTTGTAATTTGTATTAATCCAAAGCTTAAACTCGGGGCGGTATTCAAACTCTTTTCCATAAAGGAATCTAGCTGTAACCATGTCACCCCCTGTAAGCTGCTTAATAAGGCTTTCATTGAGCCTTGAGTTTTTCTGTGGTTCTGCTGCATTAACAACTCTCGCACCTTTGAGCCTTGCAATATCGGGATTGGCACCGCTGCCGGATACATTTTTGAGCATTAGGCTGTCTACCTGTGCAGTTTTGGCATATGAACCTAAAAGATGTATTAATGTTTCTGCAAATGTTCCCTTGCCATTTCGCCCAGTACCATAGAGGATAAACAGACATTCCTCGCCTGTATTCCCTGTTAGGGAATATCCGACCGCCTTTTGCATGTATTTCATAAGGTCTGCATTGCCATCGGTGACTTTATCAAGGTAATCCAGCCATCTTGGGCATTTAGCACTTGGATTGTAACTGGCATTGCTGATTTGAGTTATCATATAGTCGGGATTGTGTGGATAAAGCTTGTCTGATTTCAAATCAAGGACTCCATTTTGAAGGTTTAACAACCACACATCCCTGTCAAAGTCTGCCGGAATAACAGGTATACCCTCCAAGTGCTTTGCTCCCTCAATCATTGCTTTTCTGCCCGCAATAGAGCGAGTCTTTGCTGCATGCTTCAGAAGTTTGTCTCTCTTGTCTTGATCTGTAAGCTTTATAGCCTCTGTATACATGGCTTCAACGGTATTATCCGCAAGACGGTTGATTGCTCCTGTTTCATCCTCCTGCCACACCTTACCGTCCCAGCAGTACCAGTTGTTTTTGATATAGCTGAAGCGGATGCTGTTACCACACATAGCAACCAGCCTTTTGGCATTCCCCATATCGTCAAGGCTGAGTTCCTGCCGCTTGGAATATTGCTCATCATCCCCGGCAGCAGTGGAAGTCAAGCCTTGCATTGCTTTCATAGCGGTTCTTTGCAGGTAATCTGACCGCTCCAGCTTGGTTGTGTGCTTGTCATCCTTTCTTGATGCATAGGGGGATTTGATAAAGGCTTCAATGGCTGCATCTATATTGCCGGAGCACCAATAGAGCAGCTTACCCATCAGTGCAAGGTCTGCTTCACTCTCGCTGGTACACTTCTCACTTTGGTATTCACCATCCCAAAGAGCCTTGAACACAGCATCCTTGGCAAGTCCGATGGAAAGATAGTCCTTTGCAGAACTGATACAAGGATTGTTTGTACCAACAGATTTTCCCGATTTGGAATCGGAGAAATATTTACCAAATAACTGTTTGACTTGCTCTGTGCGCTCATTTATAGGCTTTTCATCACCATAGACATTACCTGTCATGGTAAAATACCTTTTGGCTTTATACATTTCAATAAAGCCTTTCTTCCTGCCATCTACAGGGATATCACCCTTGACGAATATATGAAGTCCTTTGCCACTGGGAGAATACTCTGTGTAGCTGTCTAGCATTGCTACAATCCCAACCGCTTCGTCAGATAATGAGCCATTCTCTGCAATAACATGATCTAGATCTATACCCACAATGCCGTTATTGTTAAATTCAAAGCCGATACCGTCATAGCCTCCGCCATCCAAAGCATTCACACAATCCTCAAAACTTGCCCATGTAGCTAGCTGACCTGCCTTAGCTGATGCTCCTGTCACCGGATTGAAAGGCACTTTATTTCTATGACATACCCACTGTGGTAATTGCTTCAGTTCCTCTGGAATGTTTATAAACTGTTTCATTTCTTTACTCACCTCACTTCACTTGCCGGGAAAATAAATAGAGCCCGACAAATAGTTTTTTAAGACTATCTGCCAGGCTCTATAGGTGAGTCATCTGCTCCCTTTGTGGCTCTGTGCCAGATTTATTCACTTTTACCCCGCCTTCTTCTCCAGCTTTACTTCAAAAACCTTTTTGCATACCGGGCATTTGATTTCAACATCAGCGTAATCGGCATCAAATACTCTGTGATTGCAGTGAGGGCAGCGTACAATGTACTTTTTCTTACTCACCTGCCTTCACCTCCAAATTCTTTGGCTTCATGAGGCTTGCCATCCTCATCATCACAGGCTCTAAAATCTCTCCGACCATGTAATGAACCATTGGTGAGTAATTCTCCTTTGTTTCGTCAAACAATTTGGAAAGAAGGCCATATAGATTCTTTATGTCCTCTTCTGTGGCATCTGCGGTTGACACTTCAATAAAAATCTTTGTTCCATCACGCATGGCGATATAGTCGCTCACATACTTCTCCAGAGCGTATCTTGCTATGCTTGATGTGGTAACGCTTGCTTCCGGCATCTGAGCCTGAAGCTCATTAATGATAGCGTCCAATTCATCCGACTGCCTTTTTGTAAGCCTTACCCGTAACATACTATCCTTTTCTGTAGACATTATTGCACCCCCTGTATTTCTTTTGGTTTTATTGTATCACGACGTATTACATATTGTCAAGCGTGAATAAAAGAAAACCCGACTTGCCGTTATATTAGCTTGCCGGGTAATGCATTTTGCTTCAATTAAACTTCATATACCTGCGTATGTCTTAATAGTGTCCGCTGATATAACATTGAAAAAGGATATGTCAATAAAGTCTGTTCGACCAATAAATAATTAATCAAACTTTAGAAGATTCGGATTAATTATCAACTCTTTTTCAATATTGCGAGCAATTCCAATAATTGTTGCGATTCCATATGTTCCAAGAATTTGTGGTTGATGCATAAGTTCATGGCCATCTTCTTTGAAGTATTTACCTTTTCCAATACTGTAGAACCCATAGTCAAGTTCTTTTTCATAATCATCAATTGGAATATTAGCGATTGTATAAAAAAAACCTTTTCTCCAGTAAATATCATCAACTATTACTGGATCAATAATCAGTTCTTCATAGTTTGGTAAATAGTTTGATAAATCAAGTGTTCTTGTTTTACATTTGAAAATAAACACTGCATTTTTACCATTTATAAAAGTGTCATTTGCTATGTGTTTTATTTCTGCTTTAAACACTCGACCATAGAAATAGATGCCTTCCCTGGGACTAACCAGAAATATATCACCTTCTTTTGGTTTACATTTCGTTTTTTTAATTACTTTTAATTGGTACTCTTTGGGATCTTTATTATCCAACTCTTTAATTTTAAGTTGGATATCTTCTGGTAATTCAGCAAACCTCTTTTTCCACCTTAAGGAAATAGGATTTTCATTCATGTCTTTTAGATTATTTATCATACCATCCTCCTACTTTAATCCATTTAAAAAGTTCTTCGCCCATATAAGTGCTTCGTTGTAATATGGTGAATTAGGGCTAATACTATTAATTTGATTCATTGCATTTGCTGGACCATTTTCAATTAAATATTGTTCAATAGCACGTGCTTGATTCCTCGTTAATCCCGAAACTTTCTCTTCAAGATAATCTAAGCCTTTTCCTTTCGGACCATAGTTATGCTGATACAAACGTTTTGCTAAATCCTGTTTCGTGATACCAGTATAAACAGCTTCACCATCTTTTACGCCATAATACACAACATTATCAGCATCACCCTTGTTCAACCATTTTAGCGTTTCATCTGATATAGTACTACGCGTTCCCTCACTACAAGGACTATATCTATTATATAATTCCTGCTACCATAACTCAATCAAAAAAGAATTTTCTTCCATCGCTTTACTTCCAGAATATGAAATCAGTTCTTGTCATCAACCTTTTCATATGGCCTGTATTCAGTCTTAGTTTTCATCATGCCGTAAATTATCCTCACAAGCCGCCTTGCCACGCACACAAGCGCCTGTGGCTTGTTCTTGCCCTCTTTGACCTTCTGCTCAAAATACTCCCTGAATACCGGGTGTCTTGGCTTTCCTGAAGCCGATACTGCTACCATCTGGATTGCAAGAAAGTGAAATATCGCATTTAGTGCCCTGTTGCCATTCCTGCACCTTTGGTCTTTGCCCTTTCCGGCAGAGCTGAATTGCACCGGTGCCAAGCCCATAAACCGAGCCAGCTTGTCTGAGTCTGGGAAGCGGTTAATATCTCCGATTTCAGATATTATTTGC
>NZ_BAVR01000110.1 GCF_000521465.1 Acetivibrio straminisolvens JCM 21531 | reverse complement strand
TTATAAATATAATTACATTTAACTTAAGTCAAATATTGTCGTCACTAGCAAAGACTCAAGACATCTTCCATCCTGAAGTTTTTAAACTTGACATAACTTTGAATAGTTGTACACCTTCTGTTATATCAATGTATTAAGAAATTTTTGGATAAATACCAATTTTTGACGCTAGATAAAGTATGGAAGGGGAAAATTTCTATGATTAATGAAGTATTTCCAAAAAATGAAGTAATAGAGGCAATTATAAAAGATGTTGTTATTCCAATAATCAAACAACTTGAAGTTGATTTGGGCAAACAGATGTATGAATATTCTGTTTATCTGGGGGAAGATAAGATATTTTCAAAAATTATTAATTCGGAAGGTTGTGAGTGTTTTAGTGAAAATGCTCAACCTATACGAATAAGATTTAGGACAATATCACAACCTAACAAATTGAGATTTCATGTAGAAGGAGTATTCTCAGAAAATATTTCACCAGAAGGAACAGGTTTTTCAGGTTTTAATACAGATGGTTCTATTAATCTTAATGATTTAACGATAAAAAATCTGCATGGGTTGCTTGTTATAATGTATGGGATTGGAAAGGATGGAAGTTTTGAATATACTAAGATGAAATAATAACTTATCAAATCCTTAAAATTTGTGATCCACCAGAAAGGGTTGTTTCAAAATAAATTTTTGAAATAGCATCTTGTTTGTTAAAAAATGCAAAAGCAGGCGCAATAACCTGTATTTTGTTGTAAAATATATTTATCAATAAAAAATCTTATAAAAAGAATGCTTAAAGTTCTGTATAGTAAGAGAATGAAAATTCTCCTTCTTGGTAATAATTGCAAAATAATACTCAAGAAGGAAATTTTGCATCAATCTTATCAAAAGAACGAATAAAAAATAATTACGGACAATAACTTCCAAAGTGATGCATATGTCAGTGCGTACCTAAAGATATCTTTAAGACATTATTCAAGAACTGAGTCCTAATTTTTGGTACCCTTATACCTTTTTATCCTGTGACGGCTGATGTTGCTCCATATTGAATACGAAACGTTTGTCAAGATTATATTTTATAATATACCCGATGGTGAGACCTATTAAAGCACCTAAGTATTTGGCATATTGATAGTTGAAAATACCGTCAAATATAAGTTCAAAAGACCAAAATATAGCTGTTGTAAATACACCCATAAAGGAATACATGATAAATTTTCCGGTATCTTCTGATTTGCTTCTTGTCTTATAGTTGAAAATATATTTTTATCAAGAATATACTTTATTATCAACCCTACCAATGTACCCATAAAAATTGCGGTCATGAGGACAAAGTTAAAATTAAAAAGCCCTAAGATACTTACATTTTCAAAACTCTTCAAAAATGTAAGAGAATTAAATAACATAAGACACAGTTGTTGTGTTAAAAGATTTCCTATTGTTGATATTGCTGCAAATAGCGCATATTTTACAGTGAGCTTAAACAATTTAATCCCGCCAATCTTTTTAGTAGCCAAGTAGCAAAAGTATGCTATTTTCAATATGATTTTAGGCTGTTGACAGGTATTTGTCAATAAAGAAAAATGAATGGGACGGTGTCAATTTGTTGTAGGCTAAAAATTTCTGATTCTACCCAAATGTAAGTAGCCTAAAATATATGTTTTTGGCAAGTATAAATCCGAGTCCCCTGCTCCATTATTGAGATTTCATGGTTGAGTGTGTCCCTGTAACTTTGGCCTTTAAAAACAAGCAAATGACTATGGTGAACCAACCTATCAATAATTGCACTAGAGACTGTGAAAAAAATCTGTAAAATAACCTTTCTATGATAGAATATAAAATCATAGTAGGTATTATGAATAAAAAAATTTAAAAAAGTATTAACGGAAGTATTATCTGAATACGGATTTGAAATTAAAGGGAATATTTTTAGAGCTGAGACAAGAGAATTAATTGCAGTAGTAGCAACACAAAAGTCCAACTATGAAAATAGTTACTATATAAATTTGGGGTTTCTAATAAAGTTATAATGATGCCATAAATTAAGACAGGGAAAACGAAAAAATAAGATAGATTATTGAAAAGAGACAAGTTTTTACACCTGAGCAAAAATAGTGTTGGAAGTTCTTCCGGAAGAAAAAGCATTGACTGAAATTGCTTCCAAGTATGAAGTTCGCCCAGATACTGGTTAATCTATTGTTGAAAACATATATAATGCAGAAGGTTACAGGATAGGGAAAAAAGTTAACGGAACCTTGACAACCTATATATGAGTACGATAAGGTAGTGCTTGAACTGTACGGCAGCGGAAACGCCAACCGCAACGTATATGGATCGAATCTGCTTATGCGTACTGTAGGGGAAGACAGCTATTACTATATGTACAATGGACATGCGGACGTAACAGCACTGATTAATGTTGCTACAGGAAAAGTAGATGCTACCTACTATTACGACGCATTCGGCAATATCCTTGAGTCAACCGGAAATGTAGATAACAACATAACTTATGCCGGATATCAGTATGATGAGGAGACAGGATTGTACTACCTGAATGCGAGAATGTATGATCCGAAGATTGCAAGATTTTTGCAGGAGGATACATATACTGGAACACCGGATGATCCTCTTAGCTTGAACCTGTATACATATGTAAAGAATAATCCGCTGATATACTATGATCCGACAGGGCATTTGGAATCAAAAATATCATTGTGGGTATATGAGGAAGTAAAAAGAAAAGAGACTCAACAGGCAATAGCAGAAACGGAGAGATTAAAAAGAACTAGAGTTGGGTTTGATATTATAGAGTTTCAAAAAGAATTACAACGTATAAAAATGTATTGTATGTTGGATCAACTTAAAGCAGGCGTTATGGATACTGTAACGATGGTGGATTGGATGATTTCATCCTCTATGGAATTGCCGATTAGGTTGCGAATAATGGAGTATGCAACAAAAAATATTTTCCTAATCTTGTGAACGAATCAAGCTTTGAGGAAGAGATAATAAATAGTATATTAAATAATTATGAATATTCAGAGGAGTATACAATATATCAACTTCGTGAAATACAAAAAGCTAGACTAGAAGGATATACAGTAGCACGTATTGGTCAACTAGTAGTAGAATTTGCTCTATCGGAAGTATTATTGCCATCTGTATTTGGAAGAATGGGCGTATCATTGAGTGATGATGCAGCGAAAGCAACAAATAAGATGGCAGGGATGATAGACAATGTTGCGGATGACGCTGTAAAAATATCAAATAAATCTGCAGGATTGATAGACAATGCTGCAGATGATGTTTTAAAAGGTCGTAATAAAGGAATGAATCGGCTTGCTAAAGTGGGAGAAGGTGAAGGGACTTAAAAAAGAATTACAAAATCCGATTTGTTAAATCAACTTGAAGAGAAAACTATTCAATCAGATAAGATTGCTCGAGCGATTAAGAATGGCGATATTAAAGTAAATATATTGGGAGATGAATTATTTGATAGAGCTTTGGGTTCTGACATAGCATATCAGAGGGGCAATAATATTTATTTACGTAGTAGCAGAGCTACAGACATATTTAGTGATGCTGTTCACGAAGGAACGCATGCGCTTGACTTTATCAATAAATTTGGATATGACGGAGCAAAGAGTCAATGGCAATGGGAAAAGCGGCTTACTACTATGAACGCCAGTTTCAGATTGTTACAAATGGAAAGACTGAGTTTAAGACTTTGAATGATATGTTGTTTCATATATGGAGTAACTATTCATACGAAATTTATAATCCGTATAAAATGTGGGGTGAACCATAATGGTGAAATTGATAGAAGATATTTTAAATTATATTGCAATGCAAGAAGCATCTTCATTGTTAAAGAATGCAGAAAAAATGGTTGGAAAGCATTTATTGAGGATGATTTCAATTAATATTGCAGATTGGTTGAGATTAGAGAATAAACGCGATATTTGGATGAAGGAAGGGAAACGAAGTAAATCAAAACCATTGATACTTAATTATAATTATCCTTGGTGTCAAAATTTAAAACGCTTAATTGAGGAAGACGAATTCTTTTCAAAGACTTTTTCTATTGAAGGGAATGAGCTTTATTACAGTCTACACATGAGTAATGAAGATAGACAGAAAGCAAAACATTTAGCTGGCGAAAGATATGATCCTCCGTTAATGAGATAAGCCTCTTCAGACTTGGAAGGTTTAGTGAGAAGTATCTTTGCAATGAAATAAAATGAACTTTGAAAAGGGTGATGTCTTTCTGTAGAATTTGATAATGTGAATTACACGACAAGTAATCCCTATTCAAAAACGACAAGAGGTATCTAATATGAAATACATCTAGAATGAAAGGATAATAAAAATCACAGAAAAGACATTGACTATTGGGAAAGATCTAGGAAACAAGAGACAGCATTCAACTTCAAAGGCGTAGAATGCAGAAATCTATTGATATTTCACAACGATACATAATGATTTGTATGCTTGAAGGCTGGATAAAAAATTTGTTTCAAAAACGATGGATTCAAGGATGTAGTGTTATAAATGGAGCCTAGGAGAGATTATTGACTTGATTTTAGAAAATATATTGTTAATGTCAATTAAATTTAGGCCGAGGTTGTAAAATATTTTATGCAAACTTATAACTCCTTCTATGTTAAAGTATAAAATCATAGGAGGAGATTTTTTATAATGCTCCCCATTGTCAAGACAATTTTTTAGCTTTTCTAA
>NZ_BAVR01000111.1 GCF_000521465.1 Acetivibrio straminisolvens JCM 21531 | reverse complement strand
TATTATAATTCTTTACAAGCTAAGAGACTGTAAAATATTTATGTAAACTAATTGACTCCTTCTATGATAGAATACTAAAGTATAGGAGGAGTTTTTTATGGCAAGAAAAAGAATAATAACACCAGAAAAGAAAGAGCTTATCAGAAATCTCATTTCTGAGTACAACATCACTTGAGCAAAGAATTTGCAGGAAGCATTGAAGGATCTGCTCGGAGATACGATACAAAATATGTTGGAAGCAGAGCTGGATGAACATCTCGGATATGAAAAGTACGAATCAACTGAAGAAGCGAAATCAAATTACCGTAACGGGTACACATCAAAAACATTAAAGTCAAGTGTAGGGCAAGTAGAAATAGATATCCCGCGGGACCGGAATGCAGAATTCGAGCCGAAAATTGTTCCCAAGTATAAAAGGGACATTTCAGAAATTGAAAATAAAATAATAGCAATGTATGCGCGGGGGATGTCTACCAGAGAAATCAATGAGCAGATACAGGAAATCTACGGATTTGAAGTATCTGCCGAGATGGTAAGTAAGATCACTGATAAAATACTACCTCAGATAGAAGAGTGGCAGAAAAGGCCTCTGGGAGAGGTTTATCCGATAGTATTTATTGACGCAATTCATTTTTCAGTAAAAAATGACGGCATTGTTGGGAAGAAGGCCGTATATATTGTGCTGGCAATTGATATAGAAGGGCAGAAAGATGTTATCGGTATTTATGTAGGAGAAAATGAGAGCTCAAAATTCTGGCTGAGTGTCTTAAAAGACCTTAAAAACAGAGGAGTTAAAGACATCCTGATTCTCTGTGCTGATGCACTTTCAGGGATAAAGGATGCAATCAATGCGGCTTTTCCGAATACTGAATATCAGAGGTGTATAGTACACCAGATAAGAAACACGCTAAAGTATGTGTCAGATAAAGACCGAAAGGAATTTGCCAGGGACTTGAAACGGATATATACGGCTCCGAATGAGAAGGCAGGGTACGACCAGATGCTTGAGGTTTCAGAGAAATGGGAGAAGAAATACCCGGCAGCTATGAAGAGCTGGAAGAGCAATTGGGATGTTATTTGTCCATTTTTTAAGTATTCGGAGGAACTACGTAAAATCATGTATACGACCAATACTATTGAGAGCCTGAATAGCAGTTATAGAAGGATAAACAAATCAAGGACAGTATTTCCTGGCGACCAGTCACTTTTAAAGAGCATATATTTAGCTACAGTGAAGATTACTTCAAAATGGACGATGCGTTACAAAAACTGGGGTTTGATACTGGGACAGCTACAGATTATGTTCGAAGGGCGTATATAGTATAATCAAGGGGTTCAGGGAAACTCTGGTTTCCTGAACCCCTCTGTAATATTTTATACGCATCATCTTTGTCAAATTTTTCTTTTGTAAGAATTTCTTATCAGAAATTCTTTTGAATCTATAAAATTTGACAAAGCAGACTTTCGAGTCTTAAAATATATTTAAACACTAACATAGAAGGAAAATTAGTTTACACAAAAATATTTACACTGCCAATATTTTTATAAAAGCCATATTCTTATCCAAAACTCTAAATACTGCAGATTATCCCCTTACACATAATACTGAATATACCTCTCTTCCAATGGCAACTCCTCATCATCAACTATCTTTTCCTCCAATAACTTCTCTTTATCCTCCAACTTCGCTATAAACAACGCATAAAAATCACTTCCTGTTGGAAAGCAAAACAGTCCATACCCTGCTTTCTCCAATATCTTGTTCACTTCTTTTATCTTATCTGTCAAATCATCATACTCCATCTCGTCCAGCTCTTCCAACTCCTCCTGTGTTGCAAGCTCTATTCCATGACTGAATTCATAATCCATTATATAATTTATTATCTCGCTCCCCTCTTCTCCACCATAATCAACACACAGAAACTTCCCTTCCGATATCCCGTATTCCAATATCGCCTCACTCAAATCATTTCCTTCCAAATCATTTCCTTCCGAATCACTTAAAATTGGTTTCACTTCCTCAATGTCTTCAAATATAATCCCAACTATATCTTCCATTGCCATAACAGTTTCCTCCTATTCAAACAGTTTTCCATGCTTGTTGGGAATGTAATTTGGATAATTCTTTCGGTAAAACTCATCTATGGCTCTCAACAAAGGATCCCACTCCGGATATGGCTCCGGCTCATTAATCACCACCTTCGCTTCCGGTGTGTTCATCAGCAAGTCTTCAAATTTATCCGGTACCGGCAAACCTAATTTCCTCCTTATATGCATTAAAAACAATATCTCATATGGATAAAATCCATACGTGTAATCACCAAATTCCGGTTCGTTATCAATGTCCGAAACTAATACGGAATGATACAATATCATTTTATCAATCACGCTTTTAACCTCTTCCAAATTTGGACTCAACCATAAATCCAATGCTTCTTTATAAACATCAAGATCTTCAGGAATTAATTCAAATGAACGCCCCTCTTTTTTCAGCTTATCTTTCACTGCCAAATGTACATTTTGACTCTCCCCTGCTATGGTTCTGTTCCTATACCTTAAATATAACTCTAACAAAAACCATATATGTTTCTGCGGATAATCTACATCCAAAATATTTTTTCCAAGATTATCTACAATAAGATTAAATAATATATTTTCTTCCCTTTCCCAGCCAAACATCGTAAAGTGAATTAAAGCTGTAACAACTTCTAAAAAATCATATTCTAAATCCATATTAGGATAACGAATTCTATAGAGTTCTTGTCCCACACATTGATAAAATACAACCATTTGAACTTTCTTTAATTCATCTATACTATTTCCTCCATTTATCAATACCTCGTTCTTCCACTTCGTTAGGTAATATGAAGATATACTACTTAAATCTATCAATAAAACATGATCTTTCTCTACAGCATTCATTTTGATTATATCATCAATTTCATTCTTAATTTCTTCATACTCTTCCTCCGAATCTTTAGATTCTATCTCCTCAATCCAATTTTTCTTGTATTTCTTAAATGTCATTTCAAGCTTTTTCTTATTTAACATTATATTCACCTCTCAAAATTAATCTCATATTTTTCCCCATGCTTTTACATTTACGTCTTCTACACTAAACCTTTTTTTTAGTTATTTTTACTTTTGCCTCCACTCTAATATAATCAACTTTTAATTCAGGAAATTGTTTTTTTAGATTTTTGTAGTTTTTTGCCATGTTCTTATATTGCTTACTAGACCTTCTGAGCATATCTTTAAAATATTTTTCTCCACCCAACTTCTGCTTCGAACTATAATTAAACTTGCCTTTTACTGAAGCTTTCGATTCAATAATTGTTAATTTCGGTGGAGGACCTTCAGATAAGAACGTCCCATCTATACCGTTTCTGCCTCTTTTGAACATCGCCGAAATGTCATTACCTAAATTATTTTCTTTTGCAACCTTTTTCATCACTTCTTCACCAAAATCACCTAAATCATGGTGCAAATTCTTTGAATTATTAATTTTCCTTTCATATTTTTTCGCTTCCGTTAACTTAAATTTATCGTTAAGAACCGGATTATAGTCTGCATTATGTACCAATATTCCATTATTACCAACATGATAGGTATGGAAATCATCCACCTTAAAATTATAAACCTTAACCGGTTCATCCGTTATCTCCAGCTTTTTCTCCTCAACCACCAAAACATTGCCCTTTGAATCAACCAACTTGTCTCCGACTAACAGTTTTCCCGCTTCAACAAAACCCACATCTTTAACATAAAACGGATGCTCAAAGGTTGTCTTGATTACCTCTCCATTGATTGTCAAATGCAAAAGCTCCGTCGTATCTCTCACATATGTCTCAAGCACTGTCTTCTCGGCCACTTCAAAAGTCTCCGGATTCGTCGCAATTACCTTGTCCCCTGCCTTGATATTCTCTATCGCAACCAAGCCTGTCGCAGTTAATACCATCGTACCTGCAACAAAGCACTTCATTGTCGATGCCGCCCCGGCACTGAAAACAGCCAGCGCGTTTACAGCAATCTGGAATCCGTTATAAAGTGCATTGGAATGCAGCTTCCGGTTAAATTCAACCAATGCGTTGGATGGATCAAACAATGATACTCCCATTGCCAGCATGTCAAATCCATCCATACCAAACGAGAGTGCTGCCGTAACCTTTGATGTAACATTTATCGCTTTTCCCACTGTGCTCATACATTGGATGCTTTTCCCTGCAGCTGCTCCCAAAGCACCAAGCCCGGCACATGCCGCTCCTGTCACCGCTCCGGAAATTGCTCCGCTTAATGCCCCGTCAGCAAATCCTTCCAAAAACGATCCTCCATTTATCGCCGCAG
>NZ_BAVR01000112.1 GCF_000521465.1 Acetivibrio straminisolvens JCM 21531 | reverse complement strand
TGTCAATGTTAATATAATCAAGGATTTTACACCTGCGCAAAAGGAAAAAATAATTGAAGAGAATAAGAAAAGAAATGGTGGCATTGTTTTATCTGATGACCCAAATGATGTAGTCAAAGGTGAGCTGGTCAGACCAAGAAAAAGTCAGAAAGGAGTTGTTCCACCAGAAAATGAATGGCAAATAGATCATATTATTCCCAAAAGTAAAGGAGGAACTAACAGTTATAGTAATGCCCAGGTGTTGTCACGTAAACAGAATAGATTAAAATCTAATAAAATCTCTCTAGAGCTATTAAATGATGGATGAGCAAAATTAAATAATAGGGGGGCAAAATAGTGAATATAAACGAGCTTAAATGGACAAGAAGTCAATTATGGGAAGGATGTATTTTAGCATCAATTGCACACGCAATTATGGTTGCACATTATCCTGAACTTTCAAATGAACACTCTTGGGATGGAATGAATTATAGTGTCCAAGATAGTTCTGGAGCTAGAGGTACAATTACTTTTCATCATAAATATTGTATTGGTGCTTTTCGTGATGAACATAGTAGCCGTATTTTAGGAAGAATAGATAATTCATTAAAATATTTTAAAGGTGCTCCTGATGAGGTGATTAGGTTGGCAGAGGAGGAAACATTACAATATCTGTTGGATGAGATTGAGGGAAATGTATTTCCAGTTATTACGACTGCTTTCTGGGGATATGAAAATAGACTTTTTACAACAGATTTATTTGATGATATGTGGCAAAATGGCGGCTTTTTGTTAGAAAGACAAGTCAGCGACTTTGATTCTGCAATTAATGAATGGATAAAATACTATGATATGTCTGATGTTCAAGTTAAATTACTAAAATCAATATATGCTAGAAAAATTACTAATCCTAACAATAAAATAATACTATCAAAAGATGAAATTACTATGATAGGAAGTAATGATCTTGAAGGACTTAAAGAAAGCAAAATTTCATTTGAAGAAATTAATATTAGCTTTGGAGAAGCTCTATAAAGAAGAAAAATATATTTTTATTTAATAGGGTTGAGGAGTTGCTAAAGATAAAGCATTTTATTTATCAATACAAAAATTATGCTCAATAGAAATTAATATTAGAATAGAGTTTCAAAGTAAAAGTATTTGAAACTCTATTTTCTTACTGAAAAATTATAATTATATTGTTAGGGAAAGATATTTACGTCGAAAGTTACGGCAGAGCTTTCTTTCGGTATGAATATATTTGACATGCTGGCAATGGGAGTATCATTGTTTGATCCATCCAATGCATTGGTTGAATTCAACCGGAAGCTGCATTCCAATGCACTTTACAACGGATTCCAGATTGCTGTAAACGCGCTGGCTGTTTTCAGTGCCGGGGCGGCATCTACAATGAAGTGCTTTGTTGCAGGCACGCTGATATTGACTGTGGCAGGCTTGGTTGCAATAGAGAATATCAAGGCAGGAGACAAGGTAATTGCGACGAATCCGGAGACTTTTGAAGTAGCGGAGAAGACAGTGCTTGAGACATATGTGAGAGAGACAACGGAGCTTTTGCATTTGAGAATCAATGGAGAGGTAATCAAGACAACCTTTGAGCATCCGTTTTATGTAAAAGATGTGGGTTTTGCTGAAGCGGGAAAACTGCAAGTAGGAGATAAGCTGCTAGATTCAAAAGGCAATCTTTTGGTGGTGGAAGAGAAAAAGCTTGAGATAACAGATAAGCCTGTAAAGGTTTACAATTTTAAGGTCGATAATTTTCATACGTATCATGTTGGCGAAAATAGGGTATTGGTTCATAATGCGAATAAGTATGTTAAGGGAACGAGTAAGACTGTATTTGAAAATGGGGAAATGTTTGAAAGTAAAATTATTACGAAAAATGGCATCGAAATAGGTGGACTTGCTGATGTAGAAATCAATGGAAAAACTCTAACACTTAAAGATGTTGCAGTATACTCAAATAAAGGAGATATTCCCAATGCTGTTGGGGCAAGAGATATCTTTAAATGGCAAAACGAGATAGCTCAACAGGCAAAGGCTCAGGGTTTTGATACACTTATTATTAAAGGTGTTAGAGCTATGAATTCAACTTCTGCAAATCCAGGAAAAGTTGTTGAATATATAATTGACTTAACTAAACTTAAATGAGGTGAATATATTGAATGAATTTAGTAAAACTTTTTCAAAGGAAGAACTTGAAGAAATTGAGGTTTTTAAGGAAGGAACAGAAGCTATGAGTGTTGAAGGAAAAGAAATTATTTGCTTTCAATTATTGTACCAACTGATTAATGGAAATATTAAAATTTCAGAAGTTTCAAAAGATAAGCTGTTATTTACATATGCTCAATTAAAAGGATTTAAGGAGATTAGTGGTTCTATCGGAATTTTTGATACAAGTTTATTGGAGAGTATTGTAAGTAAGGCAAAAAAGATAATTTCTGAAGAGATAGAAAAAAGAAAGCAAAAAAGATAAAATACTGGGGTCACACAGTTCCAACTGCTGTGACCTTGTTTTCCGTACGCAGAGATTAACGTATCAAAACAAAGGAGACTGTTTAACCTTTTATTAATACATAAGGAGCAGGACGAAGGAATGGCACATTCGATGCCGGAGGACATGGGAGGTTTGCTGCTTGGAGTAGATGTGTGCTCCCGATGCCCAAGATAGATAAAACACACGCGGTTTTATTTGTTCTGCCTGAAACCATAAAACTACCAGCTAAATTGCAGTATCCTGAGAACAGGCTCAATCAGATCAATATGAAAATCTATGAAAAATGAAGGTGATTAAAGTATATGAGAGTTTATTAAGGAGGTTTTGTGAGTGAAAATAATAAAACGTGTTACCAATGAGGGTATAAGTTATATTGATGATAGTGGTTCTCAGGGATATGTTGATTTTAAGCAATGTAACGAAAACTGGATACAATATAGGAAAAGAAGCGAAAATTTAAGTGAAGAGAGAGTTATTGAGCTTAGAAAACGCAGTAAATGTGTTGGTCAGAGGGATATTTGTGCAAGGCCTCGGTTTATTGGGTTTTTTACTAAACCTTTTACAAGATTTGAGTTTATTGAGTGTGATGAGTATCCCGACGCTGAAAAGGCTTTTTGCAAGCTGCAAATGATATCATTTCTGCTGGATGGACAACATTAGATTTAAGCTAAGTATAAATATTGGGATATGTGTTTGAGTGATATATATGATTGATATTGAGTATGTCCACCCAGCAAGCCAATATAACGGCAAGTCGGGTTTTCTTTTTATCCATACTTGACAAATTGTGATACGATGTAACACAATAAAACCGACAAGAAACACAGGAGGTGCAATAATGTCTACAGAAAAGGATAGTATGCTTCGGGTAAGGCTTACAAAAAGGCAGTCGGATGAATTGGACGCTATCATCGATGAACTTCAAGCACAAATGCCGGAAGCAAGTGTTACCACATCAAGCATAGCAAGATACGCTCTGGAGAAGTATGTGAGCGACCATATCGCCAAGCGTGACGGTACCAAGATTTTTATTGAAATCAATACCGCAGATGCCACAGAAGAGGACATAAAGAATCTCTACGACCTTCTCTCGAAGCTGTTTGACGAAACAAAGGAGAATTATTCACCAATGGTTCATTACATGGTTGGAGAGATATTAGAGCCTGTGATGATGAAGATGGTAAGACTTATGAAGCTAAATAAGCCGGGGGTGAAGGTGGATGAGTAAGAAAAAGTACATTGTCCGATGTCCTCACTGCAATCATAGAATGTTTGATGCCGATTATGCTGATGTTGAAATCAAATGTCCGGTGTGCAGAAAGGTTTTTGAAGTAAAGCTGCAGAAAAAGGCGGGGTAAAAAGTGAATAAATCTGGCACAGAGCCACAAAGGGAGCGAATGACTCACCTATAGAGCCTGGCAGATAGTCTAAAAAACTATTTGTCAGGCTCTATTTATATTCGGCGAGACAGGAGGTGGGAAGTTTGAAATTGACAATGATGGACGCAGCATTAAAATATG
>NZ_BAVR01000113.1 GCF_000521465.1 Acetivibrio straminisolvens JCM 21531 | reverse complement strand
TTTTCATTATATGGATTAGAAAAATTTTCATATATATTATTATAATACTCTAATGGTAGTCTTTATTCTAATTGTGAGGAAATTATGATGTATCCTTTAACAGGCTCCATCTTCCGTTTCTTGATCAAAGCTTTTACCTCTGTACCCGACTCACCGTGAATTTGCTCAAGCACCTTCCCGTTCTGATATATATAGGATATGACCCATCCGTCACTGTAAGGAATAAAAAGCCTTACCTCTTTTTCGTCCTCGGGCAGCATTTCTCTGATACCTTCGAGCATTTCATCAATTCCCTGCCCTGTAGCAGCAGATATTTCAAATATCCTGCCCCTTGGATTCGGTATTGCAAGTCTCAAACTGTCCTTTACCATATCCATCTTGTTTAGTGCCATAATAACAGGTTTGCTTGCCGCCCCCAAGCTCTCGAGAATGCTGTTTACAACCTTTACCTGTTCCTCCGACTCTTCACTGGAGGCATCCACCACGTGAATCAGCATATCCGCATATACTGCCTCCTCAAGTTGATTTGAATGCCTCCACCAATTCATGGGGAAGCTTCCTTATAAATCCTACGGTGTCAATGAGAAGCACTTCTCTTCCATCCGGAAGCGAAAAACTTCTCGTAGTGGGATCAAGAGTCGCAAAAAGCTTGTTTTCCGCCAAGACGTCACTTTCGCACAATCTGTTCATAAGAGTGGATTTGCCTGCATTTGTATAACCCACCAGTGCAATGGTAGGTATGGCGTTTCTTGTGCGGCTTTCCCGAAGAGAATTCCTTCTCTTTTCCACATCCTTAAGCTGTGACTCAAGAAAGCTTATTCTCTTCTTTATATGCCTTCTGTCAACCTCCAGCTTCTTCTCTCCCGGTCCTCTTGTTCCGATACCTCCTCCCAGCCTTGAGAGCTGAGTCCCTAGACCTACAAGCCTTGACACCCTGTATTTTAACTGTGCCAGCTCCACCTGAAGTTTTCCTTCCCGGGAACGGGCTCTTTTGGCAAATATATCGAGAATTAAAGTAGTCCTGTCTATGACCTTTACTCCTGTCACCTCTTCAATATTCCTCACCTGGGCTCCCGAAAGCTCGTCATCAAAAATTATCAAATCGGCATCAAGAGCTTGGCACATAAGAGAAAGCTCTTCCACTTTTCCCCTTCCGATAAAAAAAGCCGGGTCCTTGACAGGCCTTCTCTGAATTATTTTTTCCAAAACAACTGCTCCGGCAGTATGGGCCAATTCTTCCAGCTCGTCTAAAGATCTTTCCCCTTCGCTTTTGCCTCCCACAAGAACTTTTGACGATGTCTCAAGTCCAACCAGTATGGCTCTCTCATCATCGCTTTCATTTAGGTACACCGCCGAACTTTTAAGCTTATCCGTCTCAAGTATTATGTTCCACAAGTGATTTATTCTTCTGTCATCTTGCCAAACGGCCCGTATACGACGGATTTGCCCAGGTCCCCTTTCTCATCTCTCACGGGCAGGGCTGCATATATTTCCGTTACCTGTCCGCCTTTTACTCCAATTGCCACCATGGCATCCAGTCTCAGCTTCACCAAGGAATTTATATCCACCAGGGAAATCATTCCCTCACCGTTGGATGAGTATGAATGCATCTTATCCCCAAAAGGTGCGTTGAGTCCCTTCTTCCTTCCACCTCCGGAAGCGAAACGGTGCTGCTGTCTCCCACACTCACGTCAATTACATTTCCTTTTCTGTTTATATACACCGCTATCTCACGGTTGATTTTTCCTGTCAGTTCTGCCATTTTGGCTGCAAGACCCTGTGGCAGAAATTCATCCCTTGAGCCTCAATGTCAAATAGCTCCTCTATTTCTTTCAAAACTGACGATTTCAGCGATTCTATATTGCCCTTTATTTGAATAAATGCTCACCCCGATTCTCTATTCTTCCGAACTTGTCTTCTTAAGTTTTGTTTTTATATTCTCTTTTTGATTTATTTCTCCTCCAAGAAAGAATATCATTTTATTGTGGTTTCCACAAACCATTTTTCATCATCAAAAAATAAGTCTATTTCCTTTCCTCTAACTCTGCATTTGTATCTTATTCCTCTTCCTCCTGCCTTTAATGATGCTGCTTTTGTTATATCCAGAACCCTGTCTACTTCAAATTTTCGTCCATCATCCCACACTATTTCCAAAGGAATCTTATCCCCATCTTTTGTGAACTTTACAATAGCATCTACAAACACCTTTCCCACAATATACCACTTCCCTAACAAATTGCTTTCAGTTCACCCTTTTCTGAAATAGGAGACCGGAAAAATAATATTCTCATGAGCAGGATCTGCATTAAGCTCCCTGTCTTGAAGCAAAATCCCCCTCTGCACCGAATAATGCCCAAACCTCTCTCTGACTCTATCCACGCATTCATCAATCATTTCAAGCTTCTGCTTTTTGGCGTCATCCGCAAACAATGACATCTGCGTACATGTATCTGCTTCAACCAAATCCGTCACTCTGACCCCAAGAGCCCTTATGTTCTGCGACCAATCCCAGGATTTTAAAAATATTTCATATGCTTTTGCCGCAATTTCAGACGTAATATAGGTATGCATGTCAAGCTTCGCCTGCCTCTCTAGTGTCTCAAGCTTGGGATTCTTCAGACTTATCTGGACGGTCCCTCCTTTAAGATTGTGACTTCTAAGCCTTTCTCCCACGCCTTCGGAAAGTACATATATCAGTATTCGAACATCTTCATTGTTTGTAAGGTCCCTTGGAGTGGTAAGGGAATTGCCTATACTCTTTACCGCCATTTCACAATCATTTCTGGCAACGGGACTTTTGTCATATCCGTTTGCAAAGTTCCACAGGGTATATCCCATTTCCCCAACTGCCTTACAAGAAAATCCAAATGACAATTTGCCAAATCCCCAATAGTAAAAATAGCCAGGTTATTAAGCTTCCTTCTTGTTGAATTCCCCACATAAAGAAGATCTTCCACCGGAAGTCCCCATATCTTCTCTTTAAAATTATCCTCAGCAACAACTGTAACGGCATCCGGTTTTTTCATGTCCGAACCAAGCTTTGCAAATATTTTATTATAGCTTACTCCGACGGAAACCGTTACCCCCAGCTCCCTTTTTATCCTCTCCCTTATCTCATTGGCTATCTTAGGCCCGTCTCCAAAAAGCAAAGTACTTTCGCTGACATCAAGCCAGCACTCATCCAGCCCAAAGGACTCTACTCTGTCGGTATAATACTCGTAAATCTGGCGGGCATATTTTGAGAACTTGTAATACAAAGAGTGATTGGCTTTTACCACAACCAGCCAGGGCACTTGCTTTTCGCCTCCCATACGGTCTCACCGGTCCTTACCTTATATTTCTTTGCAACGTAGTTTTTGGCAAGCACTATGCCGTGCCTATCCTCTATCGAACCGCACACTGCAACCGGCTTGCCGCGAAGCTCAGGATTGTATAAGCATTCCACACTGGCATAAAAATTATTAAGATCACAGTGAAGAATTACTCTCTTCATTTAATTTCACCTTCTTGCATCGAACATTTGTTCGTAATTATATTATAGTGCAATCTTTTCTAATTGTAAAGTCCGCTTTGAATTTATAGAAAGCACATCTTATTCAAAAAGCAGAAACGGCAAATATTACTATAATATACTTTATGAGGTCTTTTTATGGAGAGTAAAATTTTACAAAAAAATAATTTTAAAAACACCCCAACACTGATTTATTTTTTCCCGAAATAATATTACGTGAGGCAAAATTGCACACAAGTAAAACTACATTATGCACGCGGCACACAATCTTTTCAACCGGTTGATTCAAATTCAGAAAAATTGATACTATCGAAAATGACACTGAAAACAAGAACAACGATTAACACATGCAAGTCCCACAACTGCCGGAAGTCATATAAATCCAATCTTTTTATATGCTTTCCGGCAGAATTAAAAAATCATACACTGCAAAAAG
>NZ_BAVR01000114.1 GCF_000521465.1 Acetivibrio straminisolvens JCM 21531 | reverse complement strand
GTCTTTTTTATAACTTCTTCATAATACGGTTTGTTATACGATGGGTACTTCTTTTTGAAGTCTTCCCAGTTCTCTTCTATTATCTGCTTAAATATATTCTTGTCTTTCTTTTCTTCTTCTGTTATCACTTTTATTCTTAAAAACTATAACCCACCTTTTATACATATATTCCACTTTATTTTATACAAATTTTGCAATCCAATCAACAATTTTATTTCTCTGACATGTATTTTTTACCTACTAAGACCAAAGGCTAAAATGCAAATTCCTATACTATGAACTTAGATAAAATAAAACTGTAGAAGAGCCTTCCTTAATAGTTTGCCCTTCTACAATTTTATTTATACATTAAAACTTTTAATTTGTTTTTGCATACTTTTTATCGATTTTTAAGGCACATCCTCTTGATTCGACTTTATTTACTCTTCTAATTATTTCAAGACCAATACCACTTCTTCCGCATTGACAATTGTTATTGATTACAATTTTACCAAAATCATCAGTTAATATAAATCCCGGATAGCTTACCGTAGTTGGGTCCAAATAAGCAATAAGACCGATCTCTCCGTCCGATACCGGATTAAGAGTTACAGGATCAAGAATGATAACTTTTACCCATGGCACAATGTGTTTAATATGACATTCACATTCCGGCATTATTGTATTCAATTCTACCAGATTTAATATATCCCTGAAGTTTTCAGTCTTCGCCCCAATAAAGTATTTCTGAATGAGTTTTATAAACTCGTCCCGAGGAATGGATTTGCCTTCAAACCTTTTCCATCCTCCCGCTGTTATAAAATACAGCTTTTCACTATTACTAAAACTTAGCTTGTTTTCTTCCATATAGTTTATTAAATCGTAGAACATTACAGGTGCACCAATTAAAACTAAAGATTCGTATTCATCAAGCATATCATTAAGCTTTTGATATGCTTTGTCCGGATAAAAAACGCCATCGACTACAAAATATTCTGTCGGAAAAATCATATCCACTACACTTATGGCATACGAAAACCATAAATCCCCGGCTTCTTTAGTAGATGGTCCTAAATTTACACAAAAAGCATCATCAATTTCAATTACCTGATCTATTGAAGTTTGAATTGAACCTAAGAATCTATTTAAAGTTTTTTCATCCCTGTAAACTTTACTTATTGAGCCTTGTGTCCCCGAGCTTTGACAAACCTTAACAACTTCATTCATATCGCAACTCAAAATATCACCTAGTTTGAACATCGTGCTTGGTATTAGAGGTATCCTGCAAAGATCATCTATTGAGTTTACATCACACGGTTCAATTCCCATCTTCTTACAATACATTCTATATCCTTGACAATGCTCATAGTGATACTCAAATGCTTCCTTTATAAGCTTTAACTGAACTTCACTTATTTTTTCCTCCGTCCATTTAAAACTCTCCTCCTCTTGGTATATCAAATCATCCAAAAAATCTATTTTCTGTATTGACTGAAATTTCATAAAATTGACCTCCCGTACATTTCCTTTAAGGCTATTAACTTTTATATAAGTCGTTAATATATTTTAACAGTTTTATTGCATCCTGTCTCTTTAAATCAAGTTCATTTTTATTATTATTTACAAATGCTCTCAGTAACTCAATCTTTGCTCTCTCTATTTTGTCTTCAAGATATTTAAATAAATTATCATAATTTAATTCAAAGAAATATATTTTCTGAGCGGATTCAATTATCTTATTCACTTCATCTAAAGATATTAAACCCGTTTCATGTGCCTTCGCTGCAAAATAACGAATATTTACCAAAGGCTCGCTCAAAGTCCTATAATCCTTAGGGTGAAATGTCAGAGCAACTTCTGCATCTGACTCAATGATACCGCGTTTATACATATCATATATTGCTCCAATTCCTTTCATACCATAAACGTCAAGTCTGCTGCCCTTAAAGCTCCCATGCTTGAACTGCCCACAACATGAATCCCTTTTTTCAGAATACTTAGTATTTCCCGCGGACTAACCGATAAGTTGGAAAAGAAAACCCCATCAACAATACCTATAACTTGAGTACTTTCAGGTATTGAATCTAAATCCCCTCTTCTAATTGGAGCTCGAATATCTGCTTCGATATCTAATACCTTCTCTACCTCATCGTGTGACATACATGGTCCAATAAAGATTATTGGAGCAACTCTTTTGTCATACATTCTGCCACCTCAAAATCACTTTGTCCATTTTTCTATAAGTATTATTTCTTCATCCTTGCCTATTCTTTTAAACAATACAGCCCCTTTACTCACTTTTCTTTCCGACAAACAAAATGATACAGGCCAACTAAAGGCTTCATCTATCCCAAGTTGTTCCTTTATTCCCCGTGCAAACTCCGGGAAAAACGGATATCCAATATTTGACACCCATCTCAAAGCCTCCAGTAAATAGGAAAAAATTTGTTCAAGCCTGCTTACCTGATCCGGTTGCTTGGCCAATTGCCAAGGCAACGTTTTATCCAAATATGAATTTAATAAATTACAGTAATTCATAATTGCATTCACTGCACCTGAAGGATTGTATTCTTCCATAAACTTTTTTACCGCATCGGCTGTAGTGAAAGCATTCTCTTTTATCTCAATATCAAATTCGTTAGTCGAGTCTTCATCTAAAGCAGGTACACAGCCATTTAAGTATTTTTGTACCATCATTATCGTTCGGTTAACGAGATTTCCTAAATTATTTGCCAGACCAATGTTTATACTTGATATAAGATTCTCATAATCTAAATCTCCGTCTTTTCCCAGCGTGAGTTCTTTTAATAAGAAATATCTTAAACCATCCACTGTAATATCCTTTGAAAGCATAACAGGATCAATTTTTGTTGCAGGGTCAGATTTAGAAATCTTTTTATTCGATATGGTCCACCATCCATGCACTATTATTGACTTCGGCAAAGCAACACCAGCTGACATAAGCATACAAGGCCAATAGATGGCATGAAACCTCAAAATATCCTTTCCAATTAGATGAACGGTATTGGACCAATATTTGTTAAACAATTCCGTGCCAATTCCACCTAAACTTGATATATAATTTGTCAATGCGTCAATCCAAACATACATAACATGTTTATCATTACCGGGTACGGGTATACCCCAACTAAAAGATGTCCTTGAAATTGACAAGTCTTGAAGTCTATTATGATGCAAAAACCCTAAAACTTCATTCCTGCGAACCTCGGGGTATATAAAACCAGGATTTTCTTCTATGTATTTTAAAAGCCTGTCATGGTATTTTGACAACCTGAAAAAATAGGTTTCTTCACTCATTGTCTCCACTTTTTTATTATGAATGGGACATAACATTCCTTCTAATAATTCACTCTCCGGATAATATTGTTCGCAATCAATACAATAAAGTCCCTCATACTTCCCAAGATAAATATCGCCGTTGGCCTCCATCCGACGCCACATGTCTTGGGCGATATTCATATGCCTTTCTTCTGTTGTACGAATAAAATCATCATACTCTATATTAAGCTCTTTCCATGAATTGATAAACTTCCGTGCCAATTCATCTACAAATTCTTTAGGTTCCTTTTCATTTTTTTTCGCTGCTCTTTCAATTTTAAGACCATGCTCGTCGGTACCTGTTGTTAATCTTGTTTCATAATTGACTAACTTAAAAAAACGGTTAAAACAATCCGCCAAAATAGTTGTATAAGCATGTCCAAGGTGTGGATTCCCGCTTGCATAATAAATTGGCGTAGTTATATAA
>NZ_BAVR01000115.1 GCF_000521465.1 Acetivibrio straminisolvens JCM 21531 | reverse complement strand
TAATGCCAAGAAACTTTCTACCTTTTCTTGGCATTATTATATTACTTCTATTTTGAAAAAGCAAGTAAAACGTAGCTATATTTCAAATCAAGCCACCGCCGGCTCGTTTTCTTCTTCTTTTACTTTAAAACTATGGATTTGAATATATCGGCTCTAAACTTGAAATACTCAAAGTTACCTAATACCCATAATCTCATCCTTCAATATTGCAATACCAACCTCATTCATATTTGTCGTTCTGTATTTTTCAAGTAAATAATTCTCTAATAACTTAATCCAATGCTCATCATAATTTGCACATTTTTTAGCATATTCAATTAATATATCAATAGTTCCTTCATCAACTTGCTCAATTGACTCAGGAAGATATTTTTCATTTTCAATTTGATATGCCTGCCATATAGTATACATTAATGCAGTGATAATTGTAATCCATATTGGTTCTTTTACAGGGTCCCCTTGTACAAAACTGCTGTATACCATTAGACCTGTATCTCTTTCATTTTCAAGATACTCGCACAATTCATCTCCTGATATATTTTTCCCTTTAAGCCAATTCCAGCACTGCTTTAATGCTTCATCTGCTTGCAAATATCCTTGATCATTTTCTGACAACCCTTCAAAAGCTTTCTGCGCAACAGCTAAATAAAAAGCCACCCTTGCTCTAATGGTGATATTGTTTATAAATTCCATATATTTCACCTCTTGTATTTTTTATTAAATATATCTACCGTTTAATAAAGTAAAATTCTGTCTACCGAAAGGCTTTACCCCTTCAGCTCCAGGAGTAGTAACCTTTATTTTTAAATTAGGAAACTTTTCACTTAGTTGCCTAAATACACCCCGGAGATACGTTAGGGTCACTCAGCTCTTGTAAACACGTAGGACATACTCCTCTAGGGTTAGATTGGATAATATTCAATGTCCCCCGGACCTCATCCGGTTTTAATCCTGCTTTTTTAACTGCTTCCACAAATTCATGCATTAGTTCTTCTTCTGCATGGTTTCTATTTAGTGGAACATTTGTAGGAGCTTTTATTTCACGATTGGGTGCTATTTTATCCAGGCTAGGAAGTCCTGCTTCTTGTCTAACCTTCGGTGAAGCTCCACAAAAAGTCTGTCCCTCAAGTCCTGGTACATCTGTTTTTCCAACCGCTACCGTATGAGTTTCAGATACTCCCAGTCTTTGCCTATATTGATCCAAATCAGACTTACTAACTTCTATATCAATTTTGCCAGTTTCTGTTTTATAGTTTGCATTATGTACCAGTATTCCATCATTACCAACATGATATGTGTGAAAATCATTCACCTTGAAGTTATAAACCTTGACAAATTCATCTGTAATTTCAAGCTTTTTCTCTTCTACCACCAAAACATTGCCTTTTGAATCTAGTGCCAGTTAACAGAATTTACATCTAGTAATTAAGTTGCCACCCCTCTATATTATATATCATAGAGAGGATGGTCAAAATGAACTATGGATCAAATAAAAAATTATTCATAAGAAAACTGACTGCTGAGGAGAACAATGAGTTAAGGAAAGCTATTAAAACTTCAACTTCCAGTAAAACCATACGTTATGCGCAAGTCATCCTGGCTTCAAGTGAGGGAATGGATTCAAAAAAGCTTTCTGAAACCTATCATTACTCTCAACATAATATTGCTGTCATTATAAATGCATTTAACAATGAAGGTATACAGTGTATCTATCCTAAAAAGCATACTGGAAGACCTACAACCAGGACTGATAACCAAAAGACTCAGTTAATTGAACTTACCAAAGTTTCTCCCAGAACTTTAGGATATCCATTTAACTCATGGACTCTGCATCGGCTTAAAACAGTAGCCATTGAACAGAAAATATTTGAGGAGATTAGTCACATGTCAGTCAAGAGAATCCTTGATGCTGCTGGAGAATTTGAGGATGTTTAAAATTTTGTGTATAGAAGAATTAAAAGTCTCCTTCTTGGCAAGAATTACAAAATAATATCCAAGGAGGAGATTTTTTATGTCAACATTATCAAAAGAACAAGTAAAAGAAATAATTAAGGGTAATAATTTCCAAAGTGTTGCTGATGTAAGCGCATATCTAAAAGATATCTTTAAGGATATTATCCAAGAGCTTCTCGAAGCAGAACTTGAGGCTAAATTAGGATATGCAAAAGATGATGTGGAAAACAAAAATACAGATAATAGTCGAAACGGTTATTCAGCAAAAACCATAAAAAGTGAATTTGGAGAGGTTGAAATCCAAGTACCAAGGGACCGCAAAGGAGAATTTAAACCTCAAATTATACCCAGGTATCAGAGGGATGTTTCCGGAATTGAAGAAAAAGTTATTGCTTTGTATGCCAGAGGAATGTCTACCCGGGATATAAGTGAACAAATTGAAGAACTTTACGGCTTTAGTTTGTCGACTGAAATGGTTAGCAAAATTACAGACAGGATAGCGCCGGAAATCAAGGAATGGCAACAAAGACCACTGGAGCCTATATACACATTTGTCTTTATCGATGCAATTCACTATAAAGTACGGGATGAAGGAAGGATAGTAAACCGAGCAGCCTATGTTGTTGTTGGTGTCACAGTAGAAGGAAGTAAAGATATTTTGGGGATTTGGATAGGTGATAACGAATCATCAAAGTTTTGGCTTGGAGTATTAAATGATCTTAAGAACAGAGGGGTGGAGGATGTGCTAATATTTTGCGTTGACGGACTTACAGGCATAAAAGAAGCGATAAATGCAGCATATCCAAAGGCCGAAGTACAACGCTGCATAATACATCAACTTCGAAATTCCTTTAAATATGTATCCTTCAAGGATATAAAAGCTTTTAGCAATGACTTTAAGGAAGTATATCGAGCAATTAACGAAGAAGTAGCATTGGAGAAGTTTTGTGAAATTAAGGGCAAATGGGGAAAGGAATACCCATATGCAATACAAAGTTGGGCAAACAACTGGGATGTGATAAGTCCGTTTTATAAATTTCCTGAAGAAATAAGGAGAATAATTTACACCACTAACATCATTGAAGGATTGCATCGACAGTATCGCAAAGTCACAAAAACGAAGACAATGTTTCCAAGTGACAGTTCACTGGAAAAGATGCTGTATTTGGCGTCAATGAATGTAGTAAAGAAGTGGACACAACGGTATAAGAATTGGGATAGAGTACTCAGCCAACTAATGATTCAGTATCCAGGCAGATTGGAGAACTATATTTAAAAGCAATCACCCCCACCGCCCTCAAGGCTCGTCCTCATCGCCGGACGGGCTAGACCTCACAAAATAAAAAAGAGTGGAGAAAAGGCCAATATATCCCATTATAATCAATTATGGCCAAATTAAATCAAATTTATGTATGAAACCTGACAAAACTGGCAATAATATATAATGTGGAAGTAATTTACGACTATATTCTGTAAACTTTGAAAACCTAAAATTGCTTGCCAGGAAGGGTTGCAGAACTTCTGATACACAAGATTATTTATATTCCTATATTGGAAAGAACCAAAAATATCCCGGCGTTGACACTGCTTCCAAAATTCTTTTACCACCATCCTCAAGGAGCCACTCATCCGACATTTGTTTTATGCCTTTCTTCGTTTTACATAATTGGGAAGCATTAAATCTTGATTCGCTAATTACATATTTAATATTTGAGTTTGGATTCTCGTTTGAATGTAAATGTCAATAAAAATTTGG
>NZ_BAVR01000116.1 GCF_000521465.1 Acetivibrio straminisolvens JCM 21531 | reverse complement strand
GGTAAAGATGAAAAGAATAGCTGATTTGATACAGGTAAATATGAGAACTTCTTCAGGAAATAAAACTTTTAGGTTGTCAGAATGCAGTACATATATGCGTATTGAATCTTCGATTTCAATAAAATATTTGTTTGCAACAAAACCTTTTATTCCAAAGGAGTTTAGAACTGAAGATGGAAAAAGAATAAAGTTTGATGTTATCCTGTATAAGGGATATTAACATAAAAATATGATTTAAAGGAGAGGGATGTTGAAAATGGTCAGAGTAAAATCAATATTGATAGTAGTAATAGTGTGTGCAGTATTTTTATTATCAGCTTGTGGTAAGAGTGAAGAAGGAAGTAATCAACCTTCCAGTACACAGAATTCAAATTCGATACAGACCGTACAGGAGACAGAAAATAAAGAAGAAAAGACTAATGCGGAGAAATTTTTGGAATATGCTATAAAAGCTGCTGATTTAAGAAATTTTACTAAAACAGGTAATTATGCTGGAGTTATGACTACATTGCATGATATATATGAAGAAGATATTGTAAATCCATACACTGGAGGTAAGATGCTGTATGTTATGAATAGAACGAGAACGTATTTGAAAAATAGTGATGCTTCTGTGACAAGAGGACTAGGTGTTGACTGTATAGTAGTGGATGATTATATGACACAACTTAAAAAATTAGATACATCTGAGGTGACTTATTGCGTAAATCCAGAAAGTAAAGGTATGGTTATTGCAATTTGGCTCATTGACGGTGTATACATATATGAAATTGATGAAAATGGTCAAAAAATAAATGAAATCAAGCATTTCTTTGAAAAGGAATAAGAATAAAACAAAACTTTCATGTAAGTAACACATATGGAGCATTCCTATAAAGAAGCAAAATGACTTTTGAAAAAATAGATGCCTGACTGTAAAATTTGAAATGTGAGTTGCGACCAAGTAACCACAAATCAAAAACACAGGGGGCATCCAATATGAATTATACACAGAATGAAAAGATTTTGCAAATTAAAGAAACAACGCTGATCGTCGGAGTTGGCATCGGTAGTGAGAAACATTACGCTAGAGCTTTCAATTTCAGAGGAGTAGAGTATGGAAAGTTGTTGATTTTCGATAACAATGCTGAAGGAATTGCAAAGCTCGAAGAATGGACCGCGAAGATAGCAAAATCCAACGGCTTTACTGAGGTGATACTCGGAATGGAGCCGACAGGACACTATTGGTTCAACCTAGCTGAGAATGTTAAGAAGAACGGAATGAGCATTGTATTAGTAAATCCACATCATGTGAAGAAAAGTAAAGAACTGGATGATAACAATCCAACCAAGAGTGACCGAAAAGACCCAAAAACCATAGCAATGCTGGTCAAGGATGGGAGATATATTGAGCCATATATTCCGGAAGGCATTTACAAGGAGCTACGGTTGGCCATGGACAGCCGATGGCGGCTTGTAAAAGAACTTTCAGCTATCAGGAACCGTATCAGTCGGTGGATATGTATCCATTACCCTGAATTCACCAAGGTGTTTGGCGATTGGGAGGGAAGGCTGCTCTGTTGATACTGAACGAATGCCCGACACCCAAAAAGGTTATTGAAAAAGGAATTGAAGGTATCATAGCTATCTGGAAGAAACACAAGATAAGGGCTGTAGGAATAAAAAGGGCCGAGAAGCTTCTCGAATCTGCTAAGACTTCCATTGGGACATCAGAGGGTTTGGTATCTGCAGAAAATGAACTTTCAATGTTACTAGAAGACTATGGGAGCAAAATACGATAGCTTGAAATAACAATGGCTCTAATAGAGGAACTGGCAAAGCAGATTCCGGGGTATGAGAAGATGATAGAAATCAAAGGTGTAGGCCTCATAGTAGCTGCAGGCTTTCTGGCAGAGGTAGGTGATATCTCTAGATTCAGTCATCCAAAGCAGATGCAAAAGCTATCCGGCTAAGCCTCAAAGAGAACAGTTCCGGAAAACATAAGGGTCAGACAACCATATGCAAACGTGGAGGGAAGCGACTGCGATACTATTTGACATTCGGTATTATGCCCTTGCTGTCTAAGAATGAGGAATTTCGAGCCTTACACCAATATTATACGGCCAGAAAGGGAAGACCCTTGAAGAAGATGCAGTCTTTGATTGCATTGAGCAATAAGCTAATACGGATATTTTATGCAATACTGACGAAAGACATAGTGTACGATCCACAAAAGATGATGAGTGATATAAAAAGGCCGGAAGTAAAAGCAGCATAATCTATATCTCATATGAAAGAATACATCGCTTTCGTAGGCCAGTCAAGGGGAAGACTGCGTTCAGCTTGAGCCGACTCTTGGCAGTGATACAAAAGCGATAGGATATATAATCAAGCTGTGGAAGCAGTAAAAGTAAAACTGATGTTTTCACTTTGAATGATAGATTTGAACTTTGACAAGATGAGCCGGATAGTCGGGATGAATTTACACCATAAGGGCTAAGACCCCGTGATGGAGCTTGACTGACATCCACCTCACGGACAGACAGAATGAAGGAATTAAGGGCATTGACCCAGTTAGATTTAGAAGGTTTGTTGCTGGAGTTTATGTGGATACCAATGGCCGCGATATTGAAAAGAGGACGCAGTTTTATTGGGACACACATTATCATCCATAATTGTGCAGTAATACAATATCTGTCCAAGCGACTTGTTTTGAAATAAGTGAAAATCTAAGAATGAGTGAGAAAATGAAAGAAAAGCGAAGATTTATTAAGGAGGCAAAAAAGAAAGTAAAATATAATATAAAAAATAGAATTGAAGATTATAAGACAAATTTAGTTAATAAGTTTAAAGAGACATTTAAAAAAGCTTCTGACAAGGGAAAAGAGGAAGTAATTAAATTTATTGATTCTATTGGCAATACAAGTGATTCAGAGGTAATGAAGACAAACTTGAAGAGTTCTTTTCTTTCTATGAAGTATACTGATTACCTTAGGTTATTTTTACTTTTCACAAACATGGATGTAAAGATGAAAAGAATAGCTGATTTGATACAAGTAAATATGAGGGCTTTTTCGGGAAGCAAAACTTTTAAAATATCAGAATGCAGTACATATATGCGTATTGAGTCTTCAGTTTCTATAAAATACTTGTTTGCAACAAAACCTTTTATGCCAAAGGAACTAAGGACTGAAGATGGAAAAAGAATAAAGTTTGATGTTACTTTTTATAAAGGGTATTAACATAAAAATATAATTTTATAAAAAAGAAGGGGATGTTAGAAGTGCTTAGAGCAAAATTAATGTTAGTAGCAGCAATAGTATGTGCAATGTCTTTATTATCTGCTTGCAGTAAAAATGAAGAAGGAAATAATCAACCTTCTAGTACACCGAGAAAAAACTCGATCCAGAGTACGCAGGAGATAAAAGATAAAAAAGAAAAAACTAATGCAGAAAAGTTTTTGGAATATGCTATAAAGGCTGCTGATTTGAGGAATTTTACAAAAACAGGTAATTATGCAGGGGTTATAAAAACGTTGCGTGATATATATGAAGATGACATTGTAAATCCTTACACTGGAGCTACTTCAATATATGCGATGAATAGGACAATATCTTATATGGATAATGACGATATGTCCGTGACAAGAGGGTATAGCGTTGATTGTGTAGTAAT
>NZ_BAVR01000117.1 GCF_000521465.1 Acetivibrio straminisolvens JCM 21531 | reverse complement strand
TACTATAGGGTATAATAAAAATAATAATATTAATATTTTCGCATAATATTATAACTATAAAACACATTAATCTTTGCAATATATATTCTCATCTTATCTGTTTCTCGTTCGTTTATATAAAGGGGTGGTGTTTCGTGGATAATAAAAAGGAAGTATTGAGCACGGGCAATGAAGGCGTCAAGGGTCTCATGGAAACTATAACGTCAAAGATCTCAGTAGATCAGAGCAAGGAAGTGCTGTCAAGTTTAAAGGATAGTATAGTGGACAATATTCATGAAAGAACAGAAAGAGCAGCCAACTTTATTCATTCACTGAAGAAGGATAAGATAAGAAATCTTGAAAGGCTTTTGGATGTTACAAAAAAAGATTTGAAAAAGTCCGACAAGAAGAATTATATTTACATTACCGAAGCTGGCAGAATGGTTGTCGTAGACAGGGATATGTGGGGAGACCCGTGCACAGTTACTATAAAAGAAGGCAATAAAGTATTACTTAGATTGGTTAAGTTCTTTAATGATTATCCTTATTTGTTTCCGGTATTCAATGAAAAGAATTTGAATGGTGAGATTATATTTATGGATGATGGCGAGATATGGTATCGCGACAAGGATGTAGCAACTTTGGTTCTGTTTAAAAACGACAAGCCGGATTTTCTTACCATTAATTTGGATAAAGTTAGGGCTTTAAAGGAAAATGAATTGCTTAAATATCTTGAAAATTGCAAAATCCTATACCTTGAAAAAAGGCTCAATGATTTGCTGTTGGTAGAAAGAAAAATTGCCATTGAGGATATTGTCAGGGTACGTCAGGGTTATGCAATATATAAAAACAGCGAGAGGGCATACACGGTACTGCTTTTTGACCAGTTAAGGTCTTTGTGTGATGAGTTTACGTTAAGAAAGCTGCCGAATTTAAATGAAGCTGCATTGGATGTTCTTTTCAGCTTGGATATTGTGGAGTACGTAAAGTCAAAAGGCTATGCGTTTGAAAACTTTAAGCAGGATAACGAGTACATAGAATATTGGCAGGAGATAGGCAGTAAAAGAGTATGTGTTATGAGGTGTAAAATCTAAGCTTTGGGAAAAAAGATTAAAAAACGTATGATTTTGTCAAATAAAGTAATCGCCATATATCGGTGCGTCTGATTATGATTAGATGCGCTTTTTTTATGTAAAATGCTATATAGATCAATTTCTATGTTGTATAATTCCATACTCATAAATTTTGTATTTATGTTGATTGTTGCGGCTTTTTCTAGTAAAATATTAATTAATGTTATTATTTTACGAGGAGAGTTGAGAAAGATGAGTAAAAAGGATGTAAACAAGGTAGTCTTAGATGAGGCAGATATTCCGAAACAGTGGTACAATATTTTAGCCGATATGCCTAACAAGCCTGCGCCTTACTTCAGCTCAAATACCGGTAAACCGGCTACTGTCGAAGAACTTCAGGCAATCTTTCCATTAGACTGATTCAACAGGAGAACACCCAAGAGAGATGGATCGATATACCTGAAGAAGTAAGAGAAATGTATCGTCAATGGAGACCGAGTCCATTGTACAGGGCAAAAGGTCTTGAAAAGCATTTGGGGACTCCTGCAAGAATTTACTACAAGTATGAAGGAACGAACGCTACCGGAAGCCACAAGCTTAATACATCTCTGCCACAGGCTTACTACAATAAGGTTGCCGGCATAAAAAGGCTTTCTACCGAGACTGGAGCAGGACAGTGGGGAAGTGCACTGAGTCTTGCATGCAGTCATTTCGGACTTGAATGTACGGTTTATATGGTTAAGGTAAGTTATGAGCAAAAGCCTTATAGACGTTCCTTTATGAAAACCTTTGGGGCTGAGGTGTTTGCAAGTCCTACCAATCTTACTGCCAGCGGAAAGGCTATTTTGGAGAAGGACCCTGATTGTACAGGAAGTCTCGGTATTGCCATAAGCGAAGCTGTTGAAGATGCGGCTACCCACGCTGATACAAATTATGCCTTAGGAAGCGTTTTGAATCATGTGTGCTTGCACCAGACCATTATCGGTCTTGAGGCAAAGAAACAGTTAGAATATCTGGACGAATATCCTGATGTAGTCTTTGCATGCTGCGGAGGAGGATCAAACTTTGCCGGAATAGCGTTCCCCTTCCTAATGGACAAGCTTAAAGGAACGAATGTAAGAGCTGTTGCTGTTGAACCTACTGCCTGTCCTACTCTTACAAAGGGTGTATACGCTTATGATTATTCCGATACAGGAAAGATTGGTCCGTTGGCAAAGATGTATACAGTGGGTCATGACTTTGTACCTGCCGGTATACATGCAGGTGGACTCAGGTACCACGGAGTTTCGCCGATAATCAGCCAGCTTTATGAAGATAAATTAATCGAAGCTAAAGCTTACGGACAGAGTTCGGTATTTGATGCGGCTGTTGCTTTTGCAAGAACTGAAGGAATTATTCCTGCCCCCGAGTCTTCCCATGCAATAAGGGCTGCTATTGATGAAGCTTTGCTGTGCAAGGAATCGGGAGAATCAAAAGTTATTCTGTTTAATTTGAGCGGACACGGATATTTTGATATGGTTGCTTATGACAATTACTTTAGCGGAAAGCTAGTGATGTAGATTATTCTGAAGAAGCAATCCAGAAGAGTATAAATAGTTTGCCAAAGTTTGATTACGCAAAATAAAATTTAGAAATAGCTTCTTTTTATTCATAAAATCAAGTAGGAGGCAGGTGAATAATTACCTGCCTCTTATCTTATTTGGCCTCTTGGAATGAAATGAAAGAGGCAAAAGTGAAAGGACTCGATGTCCCGAGCTTTTATTTTTAAGTGTGGGGGTTTTTATTTTATTATCTTGGCTGAAGCTCAATTCCATCCAGTCAAAGGCAATCCAATCATTAGGGCCTGTATTTGAAGTGTTTTGAATTACTACTGTGTTGTTTCTTCTAAGATTCCGTACATTAAAAGTAAGAAGCCTCCAGTTGTTGAAACGCTGGCCGGCCGGTGAGCCGTGAACCAAAGGAAGCCTTCCTGTGTGAACAACGGTGCCGTTTATTGTTATTCTGGCAGAATAGTTGGCAACAGGAACATTTGTGTGGTCGTCAAGTACCCCACGTATTACCAACTGTGCGTTTAAATTGCCCGGTACGAGCAAAAAAGGCTGTAAGTCAAAAGTCCATGTTCCGCGGTTGCCGGTATATAAAATGTCTGCATTGCCGCTGGGGTTTCCGTAGTTTGGGTATCCGGTAAGTTCCTTAAAGAGTACGATAGATGTTTGGGCAGGCCTGTTGCTCAATACAGGTTGGGGTTGTCTTTCTATAGCAGGATAAAAGTATAATTCATCGGCATCCTGAGGCTGCCAGACGTTTGGTGTATATGCAGCGTATGGATCGGACACAAAGGATAGTAGTAATAATCCATAATGATTTCT
>NZ_BAVR01000118.1 GCF_000521465.1 Acetivibrio straminisolvens JCM 21531 | reverse complement strand
AAATAAATAAGTAAAATTAATAATATTAATAAGTTGTATTAGAGGTACTTATGGATATAAATTTTGAGCTGTATAAAATTTTTTATCATACCGCAAAAGCACAAAGCTTTTCTGCTGCAGCCGGCATACTTCACGTATCCCAGTCGGCAGTAAGCCAGTCCATCAAAAGCCTTGAAGAAAAGCTTGGCTCCAAGCTTTTTTTTCGAAAGAACCGTGAAATAAAGCTTACCATAGAAGGGGAAATACTGTTTAAACATATTGAGCAAGCTTTCAATTTTATAAAAACAGCCGAACACAAAATATATCAGACTCAGAACTTGGAAAGAGGCGAAATAAGAATCGGAGTCAGCGACACCGTCTGTAAATATTTTCTCATCCCCTACATAGAAAAATTTATAAAAAATTATCCCAGCGTAAAAATACAGGTCATAAACAGGACCTCTTCACAAATCCAGGACATACTTAAAAAGGGACTTATTGATTTCGGTATAGTGACTCTTCCCGTGCAGGACAATAAAATCCGTCAGGAGGAATTTTTGACGGTAAAAGATATATTCGTGGCCTCCGACAGGTTCAGCGAGCTTAAAAACCAAGTAACGGACATAAAAGTACTTGCCTCCTATCCCCTTCTTATGCTTGACCGGGGCACCTCAACAAGGCGAAATTTCGATTCTTATCTTTCTTCAAAAGGAATTGGCATTTTGCCTGAAATAGAGTTAGAAAGCATTGATCTTCTTGTAGAGTTTGCAAAGATTGGGCTGGGTATCGCTTTGGTACTAAAGGAAAGCGTCCTTGATGAACTAAAAAAAGGGACTCTTTTTGAAGTTAAACTAAAGGAGGATATTACGCTCAGAAAACTGGGAGTCATCACCATGAAAAATGTCCCTCTTTCAAGAGCCTCTTCCGAGTTTATCAACTTACTTTTCATATAGCCAAAAGTCCTGTAAGAGTATAGGATTTATCCGCCGAAATTTTAAAAAATCTTTGCAATACTTGTCCTCTATCCCTTTACATATTTGCTTCAACTGTGTTACGATATTATAAGTATTATTATCGTTTTAGATTAGTTTATTAAAGTATAGAAAGGATGGTTCCATGTCTGAACAAATTAAGCAAATTAGCAAAAGAATTCAGGAGCTTAGAAAAATCTCCGGCATCTCCGTTGAGACATTGGCAAGAGAATTGGGCATTGACAGTGAAACCTACTCGGAATACGAAAGCGGAAACGTGGATATCCCGGTTAGCCTGTTGTTCAAGATTGCCAGCAGATTCGATGTTGAACTTTCCGAAATCCTTACCGGCGAAGCTCCGAAGCTTCATACATATTGTGTTGTCAGAAAAGACAAGGGCGTAAGTGTAGAAAGAAGAAAAGACTACAAGTATCAAAGCCTTGCATTCAATTTCGCAAATAAAAAAATAGAACCATTCCTTGTCACAGTCGACCCCGACTCCAATCCTGAGATAAACTATAATTCTCATCCGGGTCAAGAATTCAACTATGTTATTGAAGGAGTATTAAAAGTAATTATCAACGGGCATGAAATTATACTCAATGAAGGGGATTCCCTGTTCTTTGACTCGGGGGCAAAACACGGAATGAAGGCTATGGACGGCAAACCTGCCAAATTCCTGGCCATAATTTTATAATGGAGGTTTTATGTAATGTTGTTAGAGAAATACCTGTCCAAAGTAAATTTTGACTCGTATGAGGACTTTATCCAAAATTTTAAATTAAATATTCCGGAAAACTTCAACTTTGCTTATGATGTTGTCGACGAAATCGCTTCCAAAACTCCGGATAAAATTGCAATAGTCTGGTGTGATGAAAACGGAAATGAGGCTACATTTACTTTCGGCCAACTAAAAGAATACAGCGACAGGACTGCAAATTTCTTCAAGAAAGCAGGAATAAAAAAGGGAGATCCTGTAATGCTGATTTTGAAAAGGCGCTATGAGTTCTGGTTTGCTATTCTTGCACTCCATAAAATCGGTGCCATATGTATTCCGGCCACTCACCTTCTCACCACAAAGGACATAATTTACAGAAACAATGCAGCAGATATTAAAATGATTGTATGTGTGGCTGAAGATGAAGTAATAAAACACGTTGAAGAATCATTGGAAAAATCGCCTTCTGTTATGGCAAAAGCTCTCATTGGTAAAGACAAAGAAGGCTGGTACAACTTCAACAAAGAAATTGAAAATGAATCTCCCGATTTCGAAAGGCCAACGGGCGAAGATGCGCCTACCAACGACAGCATCATGCTCCTGTACTTCACTTCAGGAACTACAGGCATGCCAAAAATGGTTAGCCATGATTTCACCTATCCTTTGGGCCATATTGTAACAGCTAAGTACTGGCAGAATGTAATTGACGGAGGACTACACCTTACCGTTGCAGATACCGGATGGGCAAAAGCCGTTTGGGGTAAGATCTACGGGCAATGGCTAGCAGGAAGCGCTGTTTTTGTATACGACTATGATAAATTTGTTCCAAAGGAGCTTCTTGAGGTAATATGCAAGTATGGTGTTACCACCTTCTGCGCACCTCCTACAATTTACAGATTCTTTATAAAAGAGGATTTGAGCAAATATGATTTCAGCAAGTTGAAATACTGTACTGTTGCAGGAGAGCCTTTAAATCCGGAAGTATACAATCAATTCTATAAAGCAACCGGTATCAGGCTCATGGAAGGATACGGCCAGACAGAGCTTACCGTAACATTGGGTACATTCCCCTGGATGGAGCCAAAGCCAGGCTCAATGGGCAAACCTTCTGCAGGTTATGAGATAGATCTTCTTGATGAAAACGGAAACTCCTGCGAAGTCGGTGAAGAAGGTCAGGTAGTTATAAGAACAGACAAAATCAAACCCGTAGGAATGTTTGGCGGATATTACAGAGACAAAGAGCTCACAAATAAGGTTTGGCATGATGATATTTACTACACTGGTGATATGGCTTGGCGTGATGAGGACGGTTACTACTGGTTTGTCGGCAGGGCTGACGACGTTATAAAGAGTTCCGGATACAGAATCGGGCCTTTTGAAGTAGAAAGCGCTCTTTTAGAGCATCCCGCAGTTTTAGAATGTGCAATAACAGCTGTACCGGATCCTATCAGAGGTCAGATAGTTAAAGCTACAGTTGTCCTTGCTAAAAATTATACTCCCGGTGATGACCTTGTAAAAGAGCTCCAGGATCATGTTAAGAAAGTAACTGCTCCTTACAAGTATCCTAGAATTATTGAGTTCGTTGATGAGCTTCCTAAAACCATAAGCGGAAAAATCAGAAGAGTTGAAATCAGGGCTAAGGATCAGTCCAAATAATAAATATCTAATTAATAATTAATAATA
>NZ_BAVR01000119.1 GCF_000521465.1 Acetivibrio straminisolvens JCM 21531 | reverse complement strand
TTAAATCTGGCAGCGACCTACTTTCCCGGGACGTCTCCATCCAAGTATCATCGGCACTGAGAAGCTTAACTACCGTGTTCGGAATGGGAACGGGTGTGTCCTTCTCGTTATTGCCACCAGAAGATTGTTAACTTGTATTTTCACACCTTCAAAAATATATAATGTCTAAAGCAAGATTCGAAGCGGATCCCTCATTTAAGACTTCCGAAAGACCTTCTACCTGTTTTCTTCTTCCTCTTTGGGTTTCCACCCAAATTTCTTAGGTCAAGCCCTCGACCTATTAGTACCAGTCAGCTTAATACATTACTGCACTTACACCTCTGGCCTATCAACCATGTAGTCTACATGGGGTCTTACCCTTTCGGTGGGATATCTCATCTTAGGGTGGGTTTCACGCTTAGATGCCTTCAGCGTTTATCCCGTCCAAACTTGGCTACCCAGCTGTGCCACTGGCGTGACAACTGGTGCACCAGAGGTTTGTCCATCCCGGTCCTCTCGTACTAAGGACAGATCCCTTCAAATATCCTGCGCCCGCGACAGATAGGGACCGAACTGTCTCACGACGTTCTGAACCCAGCTCGCGTACCGCTTTAATTGGCGAACAGCCAAACCCTTGGAACCGACTTCAGCTCCAGGATGCGATGAGCCGACATCGAGGTGCCAAACCTCCCCGTCGATGTGGACTCTTGGGGAGATCAGCCTGTTATCCCCAGGGTAGCTTTTATCCGTTGAGCGACGGCAATTCCACTTTCATACCGCCGGATCACTAAGCCCTACTTTCGTACCTGCTCGACTTGTTTGTCTCGCAGTCAGGCTACCTTATGCCTTTGCACTCGATGCGCGATTTCCAACCGCGCTGAGGTAACCTTTGGACGCCTCCGTTACCTTTTGGGAGGCGACCGCCCCAGTCAAACTGCCCACCTGACAGTGTCCCAAAACCGGATTACGGTCTCTGGTTAGAGTTTCAATATTCTTAGAGTGGTATCCCAACGACGGCTCCACCAACGCTGGCGCGCTGGCTTCTAAGCTCCCACCTATCCTGTACAAAGAATACCGAAACCCAGTATCAGGCTACAGTAAAGCTCCATGGGGTCTTTCCGTCTTGTCGCGGGTAACTTGCATCTTCACAAGTACTACAATTTCGCCGGGTACGTTGTTGAGACAGTGCCCAAATCATTACGCCATTCGTGCGGGTCAGAACTTACCTGACAAGGAATTTCGCTACCTTAGGACCGTTATAGTTACGGCCGCCGTTTACTGGGGCTTAAGTTCACTGCTTCTCTTGCGATAACAGATCCCCGTAACCTTCCAGCACCGGGCAGGCGTCAGCCCCTATACTTCATCTTTCGATTTAGCAGAGACCTGTGTTTTTGCTAAACAGTTGCTTGGGCCTATTCTCTGCGGCCTGGTCTCCCAGGCACCCCTTCTCGCGAACTTACGGGGTCAATTTGCCGAGTTCCTTAACAACGCTTCTCCCGTTCGTCTTAGGATTCTCTCCTCACCTACCTGTGTCGGTTTGCGGTACGGGTACCTCTACTCTCGATAGTGGCTTTTCTCGTCAGTGCGGAATCTGTTACTTCGGTACTTATTTTTCCCTCCCCATCAGGCCTTCGAAACAACCGGCGGATTTGCCTACCGGTCTATCTACCTCCCTTGGACGAGCTCTTCCAGCCGCTCGCGTAACTTATCCCCCTGCGTCCCCACTTCTCTCATAACGAGCAGCGGTAGTACAGGAATTTCAACCTGTTGTCCATCACCTACGCTTCCGGCCTCGGCTTAGGTCCCGACTTACCCTGGGCGGACGAACCTTCCCCAGGAAACCTTAGGTTTTCGACGGTAAAGATTCTCACTTTACTCTCGCTACTTATTCCGGCATTCTCACTACTGTCTCGTCCACATGTCCTTCCGGTCATGCTTCGACCTAACACAGTAAGCTCCCCTACCCAGTATCTCTACTGCCATAGCTTCGGTACACAGTTTAGCCCCGGACATTTTCGGCGCAGGTTCACTCGACTAGTGAGCTATTACGCACTCTTTGAATGAATGGCTGCTTCTAAGCCAACATCCTAGTTGTCTTAGCAAACCCACATCCTTTCCCACTTAACTGTGATTTTGGGACCTTAGCTGATGGTCTGGGCTGTTTCCCTCTCGACCACGAAACTTATCTCACGTAGTCTGACTCCCAAGTATATCTATACGGCATTCAGAGTTTGATAGGGTTCGGTAACCCGGTAAGGCCCCTAGCCCATTCAGTGCTTTACCTCCGTTAGACTTAACCTTGAGGCTAGCCCTAAAGCTATTTCGGGGAGAACCAGCTATCTCCGAGTTCGATTGGAATTTCTCCGCTATCCACAGCTCATCCCAAACCTTTTCAACGGTTATGAGTTCGGTCCTCCACGAGACTTTACTCTCGCTTCAACCTGTCCATGGATAGGTCACCCGGTTTCGGGTCTATTGCATGTGACTTAACGCCCTATTAAGACTCGGTTTCCCTTCGGCTCCGTACCTTCAGTACTTAACCTCGCCTCATACAATAACTCGCCGGACCGTTCTACAAAAAGTACGCTGTCGAGCCTTAACGCTCTCCAACTGCTTGTAAACATAGGGTTTCAGGTTCTCTTTCACTCCCCTCCCGGGGTTCTTTTCACCTTTCCCTCACGGTACTGCTCCACTATCGGTCACCAGTTAGTATTTAGCCTTGGAAGGTGGTCCTCCCTGCTTCCCACAAGGTTTCACGTGCCTCGTGGTACTCTGGATCCCAGCCTGTCTACTTACTTTTCGCATACGGGACTTTTACCCTCTTTGGTATAAGCTTTCCTGCTTACTTCTGCTAAGCTCGTAGAATCATTATGCTGGTCCACAACCCCCAACTATATTGCTATAGCTCGGTTTGGGCTCTTCCGCTTTCGCTCGCCACTACTTACGGAATCTCGGTTGATTTCTTTTCCTGTGGGTACTTAGATGTTTCAGTTCCCCACGTCTCGCCCTGTTGCACTATGGATTCATGCAACAGTACCTGAGCATTTACCTCAGGTGGGTTCCCCCATTCGGAAATCTGCGGGTCGATGGCTATTTGCGCCTCACCGCAGCTTATCGCAGCTTATCACGTCCTTCTTCGCCTTCTGGTGCCTAGGCATTCACCCTATGCTCTTAATAGCTTGACCTCGGTCTTTCTACCTTGGTTCTCTTAAAGTGATTGTCCTTCTACCATCTTAATGAGATCCTAAGAGTCACTTGCATCAAGCCGCTCTATGTTCCTCACATAAAGCTTCTTTTATGCCTGTTACCCTCTTTTTTGTCTTCTCATCTTGCTTTATCTACATTATATATTTTTCAAGGTGCAAA
>NZ_BAVR01000120.1 GCF_000521465.1 Acetivibrio straminisolvens JCM 21531 | reverse complement strand
TGGAATGCTTGATACCCTTATTAACCGGAAGGTAAAGGTAGTTAATCAGGGAGCTCCTACAGTAGAGACTGTAATTGAAAAGTATGAGTATACTTATGATGAAGCAAATAATCAAACTAAAAAGATTGAGAACCTGGTTGGTGGAACAAGGATAACAGATTATGAATATGATGCATTGAACCGACTGGAGACGGTAAGTGAGTCAAATGGCAGAGTCACAGTGTACGAGTACGATGTTGCAGGAAATAGAGAAACAGAGAAAATAAGTCAAAATGGAACAGTGCAAATATTCAACACCTATGTCTACGATAAGCAGAACAGGCTTGAGAGAATTGAGACAACAGGTGTAGAGACCCAAATACAGAGCTATCGTTATGATGAAAACGGCAATCAGACAGAGGTGTATACAGTAAAAGGCTCAACAACGGAGCAGACAGCAAGCTACAGCTATGATTTGCTAAACAGGATGATAAGTGCGACAGTCGGAGGAAAGACAGTAACATATACATACAGCGGCGATGGACTAAGAGTAAGCAAGTATGTAGACGGAACCTTGACAAAGTATATATACGAGTATGACAAGGTAGTACTTGAGCTGGACGGTTCAGGAAACCAAGTCGGAAGGAATATTTATGGAACGAACCTTCTGATGAGACAGGCAGATGGACTTAGCTTATATTACCTGTACAACGGACATGCAGACGTAACAGCTCTCGTGGATGCAAATACAGGAGTGTTACGTGCAACATACTACTATGATGCATTTGGTAATATAGAAGAGGAAAAGTACTATGATGCCAATGGAAATCTGACAACAACACCGATCAACAACAACATAAGGTATGCCGGTTATCAGTATGATGAGGAAACAGGGCTGTATTACCTAAATGCAAGGATGTATGATCCGAAGATAGCAAGATTTTTGCAAGAGGATACATACAGGGGAGACCCAAATGACCCGCTTAGCTTGAATTTGTATGTGTATGTGAAGAATAATCCGCTCATATACTATGACCTAACAGGGCATTTGGAATCAAAAATATCGTATCATTTATATAAATCAAGTGGATATAGTGAACCTTTAGATGAATTTATATTAAAAGATACAGGTGCTGGAAAACTTGCGGAATATAGACTTATGCAAGCTAATCAAATGGTTTTTTATGCAATTCGTGGTGATATTTCGCAAGAGGCAAGAATGCAACTTACTCGTGATTCTTATTATTTGGCAGAACAAGCAAGGTGGGAATATGCACAAACTGATGTGGCATATGGTCTCATGGTGTATGGAAAGGATTTCAGAACAGAAGCAAAACCTGTAATAAGTATTAATGCCCAAACTGAAGAGTATAGATTTCCGTATCTTGTAGAATCTCTGGCTTTTGATTTAGGATGGAATCCGAATCCGTTTGTTAAAGGTGGTCTTTCTGATGAAGAAGTCATAATGCCTTTAGCAAGAATCTTGAGGGACGTTGGTTTTGATGTAAGAGACAAGGATGTTGCAAAAACATTTTTTAATGTAAAGCAGCAAGTAGAAGCAGAGAGTGCAAGGAGAAACGGATGGGGAGACCTTCTTTATTATGAGTTAAATAGTATTGAATCGATAGATGCGGACCACAGAGCACATGTTATTGCATATGGAACGGCTTTATCTGGCTACGCTGCAGTTTTGGGGAACAGTTATCGCTCAACACTTAATAGACCGGAAATTTATAAGACAGATAGTAACGGAAAAATGATTAGCCGTTATGAAATTATTGAATCTGATGGTATTGTTAAGCCTAACAACAATCCTTATATTAAACTTAAGCTTAAACTTAATAGAGATTTTAGAGGCAAATTTAGGTTAAAGGGAACGCCTAAGACTACAAAGCTTTATAGGGTGATGAGTGAAGGGGAATACGAATCTTTAATGAGTAATAGACAGTTTACTGAATATGATAGAGCTATGGATTCCAAATGGTTTGCAACCAATACTAAAGACGCAGTCGAATGGGGCAAAGCATTCTATCCTGATGGAAATTACAAAATAGTAGAAATTGAAGTTCCTACAGACTCTCTAAGGCAAATGTACTTCGTTGAAAAACTAGACAATATTGGACCAGCATATTGTGCTGAACGAGATCTTATTAATAGTATCATCCAATCTATTAAGGAGGTATTACGATAATGAAAAAACAGTAAAAGCACAGATTACATGGATTTCATATTCAGATGGCGGGAGAAAGCATCCCCCTCTTGCAGGAACACGATATTGTCCTATAGTAAAATTTAAAAATATGAAAGGGAAAAATGGTGAATATTGGAGTGCTGATTTTGTATGCTCTGAAGTTGATAAAAATCATAGTGCTATAGTTGATTTTACATTTTTATCTGAGTATGCACCAATTGATTATCTAGTAAAAGGGAATCAATTTGAGCTTTTTGAGGGCAATAAAAAGGTTGCAGTAGGGATTATTGTTGAATAAAAAAATAAATTACACAACAGCGAATGATGTTTTCATTTCTTAATAAATATAAAACATGTAATTGAAGACAAATACCGAGAGATAGCCTGGCTAACCTAAAAAAGACAAGCCAGGTTTTCTTTTATCTATGCTTGACAATATGTATTACAATGTGATACAATAAAACCAACAAGAAATACAGGAGGTGCAATAATGTCTACAGAAAAGGATAGTATGTTACGGGTAAGGCTTACAAAAATGCAGTCGGATGAATTGGATGCGATTATTGGTGAGCTTCAAGCACAAATGCCGGAGGCAAGCGTTACCACATCAAGCATAGCAAGATACGCTCTGGAGAAGTATGTGAGCGACCATATTGCCAAGCGTGACGGAACCAAGATTTTTATTGAAATCAGTACCGCAGATGCCACAGACGAGGACATAAAGAATCTATATGGCCTTCTTTCCAAGCTGTTTGACGAAACAAAGGAGAATTACTCACCAATGGTTCATTACATGGTTGGAGAGATTTTAGAGCCTGTGATGATGAAGATGGCAAGCCACATGAAGCCTAAGAAACCGGAGGTGAGGGATGGTGAGTAAGAAACAGTACACAGTCCGCTGCCCTCACTGCAATCACAGGGTATTTGATGCCGATTACGCTGATGTTGAAATCAAATGCCCGGTATGCAGGAAGGTTTTTGAAGTAAAGCTGGAGAAAAAGGCGGGGTAAAAA
>NZ_BAVR01000121.1 GCF_000521465.1 Acetivibrio straminisolvens JCM 21531 | reverse complement strand
CGGAATGCTTGATACCCTTATTAACCGGAAGGTAAAGGTAGTCAATCAGGGATCTCCTACAGTAGAGACTGTAATTGAAAAGTATGAGTATACTTATGATGAAGCAAATAATCAAACTAAAAAGATTGAGCACCTGGTTGGTGGAACAAGGATAACAGATTATGAATATGATGCATTGAACCGACTGGAGACGGTAAGTGAGTCAAATGGCAGAGTCACAGTGTACGAGTACGATGTTGCAGGAAATAGAGAAACAGAGAAAATAAGTCAAAGCGGAACAGTGCAAATATTCAACACCTATGTCTACGATAAGCAGAACAGGCTTGAGAGAATTGAGACAACAGGTGTAGAGACCCAAATACAGAGCTATCGTTATGATGAAAACGGCAATCAGACAGAGGTGTATACAGTAAAAGGCTCAACAACGGAGCAGACAGCAAGCTACAGCTATGATTCGCTAAGCAGGATGGTAAGTGCGACAGTCGGAGGAAAGACAGTAACATATACATACAGCGGCGATGGACTAAGAGTAAGCAAGTATGTAGACGGAACCTTGACAAAGTATATATACGAGTATGATAAGGTAGTGCTTGAGCTGGACGGTTCAGGAAACCAAGTCGGAAGGAATATTTATGGAACCAACCTTTTGATGAGACAGGCAGATGGACTTAGCTTATATTATCTGTACAACGGACATGCAGACGTAACAGCTTGTGGATGCAAATACGGGAGTGTTAAGGGCAACATACTACTATGACGCATTTGGTAATATAGAAGAGGAAAAGTACTATGATGCCAATGGAAATCTGACAACAACGCCGATAAACAACAACATAAGGTATGCCGGCTATCAGTATGATGAGGAAACAGAGCTGTATTACCTGACTGCAAGGATGTATGATCCGAAAATTGCAAGATTTTTGCAAGAGGATACATACAGGGGAGACCCAAATGACCCGCTTAGCTTGAATTTGTATACATATGTGAAGAATAATCCATTAGTATACTATGATCCGACAGGACATTGGCCTGAATGGCTGGACAAGAAATTTGAAAATGCAAAGCAATGGGTTAACAAAAAGATTAAGAGTGTTTCAGATGCAGCCTCTAATGTATTGAATACTGCAAAAAATTATGTAAATGAAAAAGTAGTTCAACCAGTAGGCCAAACTATTCAAAAAGGAAAAGAGGTTATTGAATATGTAATTGAGAATAAGCCAAGTAGTCTAAAAGATGGTTTGGCATTGGGAACAGGTATAGCACTGACAACTTTTAAAAATAATGTTTATGACCCATTTGTTGATAAGGTAACAGCTGTTGATGCAATAGTATCTGTTGGAAACTATATGGAATTCTATGATGAAGCGCAAAAAAGATTTGAATACTTTGAAAATAATGTGACAAATTCTTTGGGCATTCAGGATAATGAATACTATTACATAGGAGGTACATTAACTGGTGCTTACAATACGATTAAAGGTACAGCGCAATTTGCAGGTGGTACCTTAATAGGTGTGCGCGGAATTCGAGATACTACGATTGGTATAAAGGGTATATTGAGTGGAGGTGGTACAATATCCTTAACACTTACGGCAGCTGGTGTTGGTGAATTGATGCTTGCTGCAGAAGGTAGTGCCAGTGGAGTATTTAAGGCTAGTAGTGGTTTTGATAGTTTCAACCGGAATTACGAAAAGTTTGCTAAAATGACAGAGGGAACGCGTAGCACTCTAACTTCTAAAGATATACGTTTTACTCAAGACAGTATCTCAGCAACCTTCAAGGATGGTTCTAGCGTTGATGATTTAATTAATGGGTTAAAATCAGGAAAAATATCTCCTAATGATGTGCCAGCAATCCGTATATTTGAAAAAGATGGGGTGATTTATTCTTTGGATAATAGACGACTATATGCCTTTAAAGAAGCGGGAATTGATAATATTAATTATGTATGGGCAACCCCTGAGGAAATTGCCAATGAAGCTTGGAAAATGACAACAAACAATGGTGGAGTCACAATAAGAGTAAGAGGAAGGTAGGAGGTTATATGAATATTTTAATCTATAAAAAGAATATGAATTCCATACAACACCAATGGAGAACATAGTATTAAATCCTTATTCAATTGAAATCGATATTGATAATATTGAAGAAGAACGCTACAGGATACTCATAAAACCATATATAGCGTTTAAGGTCGTAACTATTGATTGCGTATCAAGTAGAGATTATTTTCATGAATACTGTTATCGAGATGGAAGATTCCATAGGCATATTTTGGAAATTGAAAATTCACCTTGGATTGAACAATTAGGGAAAAATATAGCATATCATAATAGCCATATTCTTCGAGACGTAAAACACTTTGTATTACCATTGCAAGATATTGTTATAGAGGTTATAGCAAAAGAACTAGTAATCACAAAACTATAATAATGGGCTACTCAACTGAAAGCGCAGTAGCAAGCCAATACCCGGCAAGCCAATACAACGGCAAGTCGGGTTTTCTTTTTATCTGTGCTTGACATATCGTAATACAATGTGATACAATAAAACCAACAAGAAACACAGGAGGTGCATTGATGTCTACAGAAAAGGATAGTATGTTACGGGTAAGGCTTACACAAAGGCAGTCGGATGAATTGGACGCATCATTGATGAGCTTCAAGCACAAATGCCGGAGGCAAGCGTTACTACATCAAGCATAGCAAGATACGCTCTGGAGAAGTATGTAAGCGACCATATTGCCAAGCGCGACGGTACCAAGATTTTCATTGAAATCAGTACAGCAGATGCCACAGAAGAGGATATAAAGAATCTCTATGACCTCATTTCCAAGCTGTTTGATGAAACAAAGGAAAATTACTCACCAATGGTTAATTACATGGTTGGGGAGATTTTAGAGCCTGTGATGATGAAGATGGCAAGCCTCATGAAGCCTAAGAAACCGGAGGTGAGGGATGGTGAGTAAGAAACAGTACACAGTCCGCTGCCCCCATTGCAATCACAGAGTATTTGATGCCGATTATGCTGATGTTGAAATCAAATGCCCAGTATGCAGAATGGTTTTTGAAGTAAAGCTGGAGAAAAAGGCGGGGTGAAAA
>NZ_BAVR01000122.1 GCF_000521465.1 Acetivibrio straminisolvens JCM 21531 | reverse complement strand
GATATATACGGATCCTACAAAGTTTAATGCTGCATTAGAAGTTGCTACGGTTGTAGCAGGATGGACCGGCGGTGTAGGTGTACCAATTGTACATACATTGATTATGATGGCATGGGCAATGGCGGAGTCTTTGTTTGATGTGTACCTGCTGTTAAAAGGTGATAGTGTACCGATATTTAAAACGAGGAATACGTGGATAACGGATATTAAAGGACTTTCGACAACAATTACAAATGAAATTATTGATGGCGCTAAGGAAAAGGCTAAAAATGTTGTTCATGAGGTGATTGATTATACGGAGAGTAAAGGTGAAGATTTTTTGAAGAAGGCTAGCAACATTGTATTAGACTATATAGACTCAAAAGTAGATTTGCTGGTAGACAAGGCATTTGCTAGCATTGAAAATCCTTTAAAAGAAGTTGTGTATTCCGCAGAGGAGTTATTTGATGATTTGGAGGCGAGTTTAAATATTGAAGTTGAGGGAGAAATAGGAGACATAATGAACCAAATCAGTAGTGAAGTTGAAACTTTGCTTCTTGAGCAAATGGAAATTGTTGAAAACAGTGCTTTGGGCACTTATGTACCTGTTACCATTCAAGGAGTTGATTATACAGATTTTCTTGAAGTATATAAAAATAGAAATCTAAAAGAAGCTATAGAAGAACTTACAGAAATACTTGCAGAGGGAAAAGAATTGCTTGGTTATAATATAGATGAAACAAGTAAAAAAGTGAATAGTATGATTTTTAACACTATTCAGGAAGCAAAAAGGAGAGTAAAGCATAATATAAAGTCCAGCATAGTGGAATATAAAGATAATTTGGTTAATAAGCTTAAAGAAACATTAAAAGATATTGCTGATAAAGGAAAAGAAGAAGTAAATAAATTTATTGATTCTATTGGCAATACAAGCGATTCAGAGGTAATGAAAACGAACCTCAAGGGGTCTTTCCTCTCTATGAAATATACTGATTACTTAAGACTATTTTTACTTTTCACAAACAAAGATGTGAAAATGAAAAGAATAGGTGATTTGATACAGGTAAATATGAGGAGTTTTTCGGGGAACAAAACATTTAAAATGTCAGAATGCAGTACATATATGCGTATTGAATCTTCAGTTTCAATAAAGTATTTGTTTGCGACAAAACCTTTTATACCAAAGGAATTTAGGACTGAAGATGGAAGAAGGATAAAGTTTGATGTTATTTTATATAAAGGATATTAATATTGAAAAATATAAATTGTTTTACTTATTATTATAAAGGAAGGAGATATTAAAAATGGTTAAAGTAAAGTTAATATTAATAACAATAGTAATCTGTGGAGTGTTTTTGTTAGCAGGTTGTGGCGGTAATGGAAAAGGAAGTGGTCAACCTTCCGGTGTGTCAAATTCGCCACAGAATGTGCATGAGACAGAAGATAAAAAAGAAAAGACCAATGCGGAAAGATTTTTGGAATATGTTAAAGAGGCCGCATATTTAAGAAATTTTACTCAAACAGGTGATTTTGCGGGGATTATGATTACATTGCATGATATATATAAAAATGACATTGTAAATCCTTACACTGGAGCCAGTGCAATATATGTGATGAATAGGACGAGAACTTATATGGAAAACCAAAATATGTCTGTGACAAAAGGATTCGGGGTTGACTGTGTATTAATAGATGACTATATAACACAACTAAAGAAAATAGATACTAATGAAGTAGTTTATTGTGTAAATCCGGAAAGTAAAGGCATGGTATTTGCGTTTTGGTTTATAGATGGCGTGTATATATATGAGATTGATGAAAATGGCCAAAAAATAAATGAAATCAAGCATTTCTTTGAAAAAGAAGAAAAAGAAGAATAAATATTTTGTATATGTAACATATATGTAGGAGGGAAAGCTGGAATGAAAAGAATTGTAAAAATATTAACAGTAGTATTAATAGTTACATACTTGTTGTCATTGCCAACATTAGCAATTGAGCTTCCAATTAGGGTAGTTGTAAATGGAACAAAGATAAATTTCCCAGACGCAGAGCCATTTATAGATGAAAATTCAAGGACACAGGTGCCTATCAGATTTGTTGGAGAAGCTCTGGGGGCGAATGTAAGTTGGGACGGAAATACAAAAAAAAGTGACAATAACATTAAACGGAAAAAAAGTAGTGCTTCAGATAGGGAATAAAAACTATGAAGTAAACGGACAACAGAAGCAAATGGATACAGTGGCATTATTAAAAGAATCCAGAACTTTTGTTCCAGTAAGGTTTGTGAGTGAAGCGTTAGGAGCAACCGTAAAGTGGAATGCAAATATAAGAACGGTCTATATTGATATGGATGGTGATGCAGCACCTTCTCCTGAACCGACAGGAGGAACAGTAAAATATTATGATGGAATAGCATTTAATGATGTTACCGATGTTGACCAGTATGGAAGAATAAAAGTTGATAAATTAAAGGAGTTTTTGCTCAAGTTAGCGGATCAATTGAGATTTGTAAAAGAAAACGGAAGATATTACATTGAATGCACATATCCGGAAATACCTGAAGGCTATGAATGGATTCTTGGTATAACGATCTACAACAAAGATGGTACTAGAGATGGATATTCTCCAATTGGACGTAATCCTGAATGGTTAATACCGGCCAAAGGTTCATTTAAAAAAGAAGCTACAGTTGTTACTGATATAAAGAATGTGAAGTTATTTAATATTGTAATTTCATTGGATCACGTGGAAACTGGCAGCTTGGGAATATTGAATATAGTTTATTATATGGATAAGTCAGAGATGAGAGCTAAGTTTGTGCCAGAGTCAGCGATTATACCTTCAGAGAATTATTCCGAAACATTTGATTTTAACAAAATGTTCCAATGGTAGAGTGAATTAGGGGGCAATAGAATGCGTAGAAGAATTTTCTATATTATATTTTTTACGCTGATAA
>NZ_BAVR01000123.1 GCF_000521465.1 Acetivibrio straminisolvens JCM 21531 | reverse complement strand
TGGTGTAGGTGTACCGATAGTGCACACATTAATTATGATGGCTTGGGCAATGGCTGAGTCTTTGTTTGATGTATATTTGTTGTTAAAGGGGGAGAGTATACCAATATTTAAAACGAGAAATACATGGATAACGGATATAAAAGGACTTTCGACAACAATTACAAATGAAATTATTTATGAAGCTAAAAATAAGGCAAAAAATGCTGCAGAGCTTGTTATTGACTATACAGAGAATAAAGCAGAGGAATTTTTAGAAAAAGCTGGAATTGCCATATCAGATTATATTGACTCTAAGATAGATTTACTGGTAGATAAGGCTTTTGCTAGCATTGAAAATCCTTTTAAGGAAGGTAAATATTCTGCAGAAAATATTTTTAATGATTTAGAAGCAAGTTTAAATGTAAAAGTTGAAGGAGAAGTAGGAGATATAATGAGTGAAATTAGCAGTAAAATTCAAACTTTACTTCTCGAACAGATGAAATCTGTAGAAAATAGTACTATAGGTGATTATGTGCCTGTTACTATTCAAGGAATTGATTATACAGACTTTCTTGAAGTATACAAGAATAAAAATCTTAAAGAAGCTATAGCTGAGTTAACTGCAATGCTCGCAGAAGGGAAAGAGTTGTTTGGTTATAGTGTGGAAGAGACAAGTAAAAAAGTGAACAGTATGATTTTTAATACTATTCAGGAAGCTAAAAAGAAAGTAAAGAATAATATAAAAGCAGGAATTGAGAATTATAGAGAAAATTTGGTTAATAAGTTTAAAGAAACATTTCAAAAAGTTGCTGAGAAAGGAAAAGAAGAAGTAAATAAATTTATTGATTCTATAGGAAATACAAATGATTCAGAGGTAATGAAAACAAACCTCAAAGGGTCTTTTCTATCGATGAAATATGCTGATTATCTAAGATTATTTTTACTTTTTACAGAAAAAGAGGTGAAGATGAGAAGGATAGCTGATTTGATACAGGTAAATATGCGGACTATTTCAAGAGATAAAACTTTTAAAATGTCGGAGTGTAGTACCTATATGCGTATTGAATCTTCAGTTTCGATAAAATATTTGTTTGCAACAAAACCTTTTATTCCGAAGGAATTCAGGACTGAAGATGGAAAAAGAATAAAGTTTGATGTTATCCTATATAAGGGATATTGACATATGAAAGTTATAATTAAAAGATAATTTAAAAAGGGAAGGGATGTTGAAAATGGTTAGAGTGCGTTCAATATTAGTAGCAATGGTAATATGTGTTACGGTCTTATTAACAGCTTGTGGTGACAATGGAAAAGGGGATAATCAACCTTCTAATACACCGTCAAATGAAAAACCAATACAAAGTACACAGGAGATAAAAAATGGAAAAGAAAAAACTAATGCGGAAAAATTTTTGGATTATGTTATAGAGGCTGCTTATTTAAGGAAATTTACTGAAACTGGTGATTATGCAGGAATTGCGGTTACATTACATGATATATACAAAGAGGATATTGTTAATCCTTATACCGGAGGTAAAAGGTTATATGTTATGAATAGAACAAGAAGTTATATGAAAAATAGTAGTGCATCTATAACAGGAAGCCTAGGCGTAGATTGTGTAGTAATAGATGATTATATGACTGATTTAAAAGAAATAGACACAAATGAAGTTGTTTATTGTGTAAATCAGGAAAGTAAAGGGATGGTTATTGGATTTATATTTAAAGATGGTGTATACATATATGAAATTGACGAAAATGGCAATAAAATAAATGAAATCAAGCATTTCTTTAAAAAAGAAGAAAAAGAAGAATAAAGCTTTTGTGTATGTAACATATATGTAGGAGGGAAAGCTGAAATGAAAAGAATCGCAAAAATATTAACAATAGTATTAATAGTTACATTCTTGTTATCATTACCAACATCAGCTGTTGAGCTTCCAATTCGAGTAGTGGTAAATGGAACAAAGATAAATTTCCCGGATGCAGAACCGTTTATTGATGAGAATTCAAGGACACAAGTACCAATCAGATTTGTTGGGGAAGCCTTGGGTGCGGATGTAAGTTGGGACGGAAATACAAAAAAAAGTGACAATAACATTAAACGGAAAAAAAGTAGTGCTTCAAATAGGGAATAAAAACTATGAAGTAAATGGGCAACAAAAGCAAATGGATACAGTGGCATTATTAAAAGAATCCAGAACTTTTGTTCCAGTAAGGTTTGTGAGTGAAGCGTTAGGAGCAACCGTAAAGTGGAATGCAAATATAAGAACGGTGTATATTGATATGAATGGTGATGTAGCACCTTCTCCTGAACCGACAGGGGGAACAGTGAAATATTATGACGGAATAGCATTTAATGATGTTACCGATGTTGACCAGTATGGAAGAATAAAAGTTGATAAATTAAAGGAGTTTTTGCTCAAGTTAGCGGATCAATTGAGATTTGTAAAAGAAAACGGAAAATATTATATTGAATGCACATATCCAGAAATACCAGAAGGATATAAGTGGAGTCTTGGTATTACTATCTATAACAAAGATGGAACTAACGATGGATATTCTCCAGTTGGGCGTAATCCTGAATGGTTAATACCAGCCAAAGATTCATTTAAAAAAGAAGCTACAGTTGTTACTGATATAAAAAATGTGAAGTTATTTAATATTGTAATTTCATTGGATCACGTGGAAACTGGCAGCTTGGGAATATTGAATATAGTTTACTATATGGATAAGTCAGAGATGAGAGCCAAGTTTGTACCAGAGTCAGGATTATACCTTCAGAGAATTATTCGGAAACATTTGATTTTAATAAAATGTTCCAATGGTAGAGTGAATTAGGGGGAAATGTAATGCGTAGGAGGATTTCCTATATTATATTTTTTCTGCTGATAA
>NZ_BAVR01000124.1 GCF_000521465.1 Acetivibrio straminisolvens JCM 21531 | reverse complement strand
TAAGTATCTTGTATCTATTGAGAGGTTAAAGCTATTTTAAACTGTTTTCATTAGTAAATATTCAAAGTTCCATTAAGTACTATTGTTCAATGCTTACTATACCATAATCAATCGCAAAAACTGTAAAAGAAGATTTTTCTAAGTGTTAATTAAAAATATTTGTGTTGTGCAGTAAAAAGTAATAAATTGTATTACCAATAAAATGGCAAAACAAAAGCATAAGTAGACCAAATGTGGTAGTTTTGAATTGACAAGATAAAAAACTATTTCCACGGGGGTCAAACTTATGCCTGATATAATAATAGAACAAAGCCAGGAAGTAATCGATTATATAAATTTACTAAAGCTTCCTATTTCCGGAGTTTTGAAGAACCATATAGTTAATATGGTTTCAGGCATAATAACCACCGAGGGAAACAAGAATATTTCTAATGACTCATTGAGTAAAAAAGACAATTCTACTAAGAAAATCGAAGGCCTCGACTTTCATCATTCTCACAGTCATCACTGTGTAGTTACTTCCCATTACAAAATCTCCGAGTACTCCTTACCACTTAACTTTAAGCTCTATCTTAAAAAGCAGTTCTTTGGACAAAAAGTCAAGAAGCTTGGTATACATCAGGAAAATTGATGCTTCATGCTCTTAATAGAGGGTATCATACCATTGGAAGAATAAAACCCAATTGTATGATTTACCCAGGCGGCATTAAGACTAATGTCAAAGAATTTGCCACCCATATACGTAGTAACGAAACCTGCACAGTTACAGCAGGAGACGATAACTATTACGTATACAGATATGAAGATAAAATCAATGATCTTGAAAATGCCTCAATTCTTTTATGACCTATACTTTTCTTGAACTCTTCAGGGTCTCTAAAAAGAGAACCTTGATACTCGAAACGATTGGAGATACCATAGGGTATTTCCGCAAACAATATATGGTCTCTATTGCCAAGTTTGCATACTCTTGTACAAAAAAAGGCAAGTCTAATTTTATAATTTATCCTGAATTTATTTTGAAGAGACAATAATTTCATTTCTAATCAGTTTTAGAATGCTTTCCAGCCTATCGCTGCTATTTCCGAGAATCCGAACAACAAAGCCATACTTCTTCGTTTTGCTCAAGCCGAACTGGACATCCTCCATGGCCGTAAGCATTACATAAAGTTTATCAATAAGTTCATCGCTTATCTGCTCGCCAAAAAAACCCATTGACGCCTGATGTGTAAAACCTTCAAAAAATCCGATTCCTTCAAGATTCTGCACTTTGGGAAAAAGGAACTGATTTTCAAGAAAAATCAGTTCCCCACCGTAATAAATCTTTATCCCGCTGAGATATTCCCTGAACCGGAAAATTTCACCGCTCTTAACCCTGCCCGCGGCTAGTATCTCCGAATAGATAAAAGCTGAGCCTTCTTCCATCCTGCATTCTGTATTTGAATAGAATGCCGAGTCGGCAAAAGGTATGGTGGGGTTGGGGGCATAATCCAAAAACGCTCCGTCTGCAAGGGTAAAACTGTTGTACTGCGTTGCCATTCCATTTTTCATCCGGTGAATCTTCTGGTAGGACTGGCCTTCCAGTTTCACTCTTGCGCCTCTGTCCAATTCCACTTCAATCCTGTAATCGTCACCCTCCATAACTCCCGCCGAAGCAGACATAACCATAAGACTCATAAATCCTCCATGTCCTTCATAAAAGGGTTTGGCGATTTTAAAAGGTGCTGTGAAATACGACTCCTGAAGATATGTTTTTCCGTTTAAAACCTTTGCTCTTATGTACAGCTTGCTTTCTTTTCCGAATTTATTCTTCATGATTTACACACCTTCCAAAAGGACACTTTTTTTAATCCAATCGATAATCTCATCCACACCTTCATTTGTATTCAAATTGGTAAATATAAAAGGTTTCTCACCCTCATCTTTTTTGAATCCCTTTCCATTACTTCAAGACTTGCTCCCACGTATGGAGCCAGATCAATTTTATTTATGACCAATAAATCCGACCGGGTTATTCCCGGGCCGCCTTTTCGGGGAATTTTGTCACCTTCGGCCACGTCGATGACATATATGGTGGCATCGGCTAGTTCCGGACTGAAAGTTGCGGAAAGATTGTCTCCCCCACTTTCAATAAATACAATTTGAATGTCAGGGAACCGCTGTACCAGTTCCTCCACAGCCTCAAGGTTCATGGAAGCATCCTCGCGAATAGCCGTATGAGGGCAGCCGCCTGTTTCCACTCCAATTATCCTCTCCTTGGGAAGTACACTGTTCTTTATTAAAAATTCCGCATCCTCTTTTGTGTATATATCGTTGGTAACCACACCGATGCTGTAGGAATCTGCCAATATTCTTGTCAATTTTTCTATAAGGCGGTCTTGCCCGATCCTACCGGACCGCCCACGCCGATTTTGACATAATTCATAAGTTTCACCTTCCTTAAAAAATAAATAACAATGCAGTACAGAATTATTAACACTAGGATATATAAAGCCTCGTATAGAGCCTTTCATGCTGCATGGCCCTTAAGTCAAATCCAAAGCAGCAGCTTCCCAAATATTTCTCGTCCAGTTCTTCCACCCTTCAAAAGCTTTCGGAAAATGCCATGGGTATTGAATAAAATCTTCTGCTTCGCTTTG
>NZ_BAVR01000125.1 GCF_000521465.1 Acetivibrio straminisolvens JCM 21531 | reverse complement strand
CAAATTATATATTTAAAACATCCTGCTGAATTTTGGTAGTATGCTTCTTTTATACCCAAAACATATATTTATGTAATCCTTAAACCTCTTAAGCTATTTACTTTCCCAAAACCTCAACTATCACCTGTAACAAACAACCTTTAAGTTATACCAGTCCTGCATATCTCTCTTGAAATTTATGTATTCACTTTCATTGTCTGCAATCTGCTTAGCATTGTATATTATTAGATATTGTATATCCTTTTGTTCTGTAAGAAATTTTACCCTTTTTGTAATATCCTTTATACCCCCAAAGGTAATAACGATACTATCTACTTGAATATTCTCCTGACAACAAGCTGTTGTCATTTGCGCTACCTGTGCTGCCATTACTTCAAGGTCTGCTTTTGCAGTACTCGCTGGTCTTACTGCTATTACAGCTTTAGGTAACAACTGCACAGGTGGTCTTACTGTTCTTATATCTTTACTCATTATTACTCCACCTCTCTTTTAACTGCATCTGATACATTAGTAAATGCGCTCACATCCAATAGAATCATATCCTCTGATACAAATTTAAACTCTACTACCAAATAGCAATATTTATTAAGTATCCTAAGAATATCTATATCTGCCTTATCTAATGTGAGCGGTAATGTCATTTTTCCTGTCATTTGATTTACCCCTTTCTTTTTACTTGGATACTTATATTACTTTTTTCTGTCACCTAATTAACTGTTCATGTTCAAAATTTTTATTCTTTGTCCAATTTACATTTATTTTTCTATCCATCAGACAAATCATCATAAAAAAGATAGTGCCTTATGCACTACCTAATTTACCGCTTATTTATACCGCTATATCAGATACTTGATACTATCAACCATCTTTTATCTTTGCTTTATGTTTATTTACTCTGATTTTCTTTTTCTTCTTATTGTTGTCTTTGTTCAACTACTTTTAACTTTTTTCCACCACCAACAACCTCCCCCTAATAGATTCACATATATGCATCCATTTATGCATATATGTGAATCTTAACTGTAGATTTTGATTTTCAACTCCTCATTTTCCCTTGATATTACTGGATTTAAAAATTATATAAAAATTTTTCAAGTTTTTTATTAACAAGTTTTTATCAGGATATTATCAAGTAAGCGGATGATATAAAATAGTGCACTCTTTTTTATTCATAAAACCCTTACACCAGCTTAATATCCCAATTTCCTGATGCATAAATTATAATAAAAATAACAGAAATACTAAAATACTGGACAACGTGTATAATAAGTTGAACATGTTTTATAATGCAGAATCTTCGGTATATCAATATATAAAGATTATCTATTCGCCATGACAATATTGTATAAAATATGAAAAGGCCATATCAGCCGAAGCTATATGACCTCATAGTTAATAGATACCAATGTGAGTAACCTCATTAAGCTTTATCAATTTCATTAGGAAGAAGTGTAATTATCGCCTTAGTTATACCTTTTTCATTGACAAATTCCACTTCATATGCCTCATTTGGTTCTGTATGAACCATTACAACTGCACCAATATCCCCCTTCTTTAATCCCTCTTTTTGGTAATCTCTTAATAGCACAACTGCATCAAATTCATTAAACTTCATAGTTAACACCTACTTTACATATATTGTTGTCAATTCAGGTATATTAGACCCAGTTTTTAAAATCCATCCTGTTCTAACGGTAGCAACTTTACCATTAACACCTTCTATTAACATATCTACCGTATAGCGTTGTCCATATTGGTCAAGTTTGCCCACTATAGCTCCACTTTTCGATAGCTTATCATATATCTGCTTCATAAGTACGTCAGCATTAGACTTATTATAACCTAAAGCACTTTCAAACACTTTTGCTTTATTTCCTCCTACAGGATGTTCTGGGTTAAGTGCATATTCAGTTAACTTCCTTGGGTCAATTTTAGCGTTATTAAAGTTTGGAAGTAAATTTTGAATCTTACTCGTTCCCTCACTACAAGGACTATAACTATTATATAATTCCTGTTACCATATCTCAATCAAAAAAGAATTATCTTCCATTGCTTTGCTTCCAGAATATGAAATCAGTTCTTGTCATCAACCTTTTCATATGGCCTGTATTCCGTCTTGGTTTTCATCATACCGTAAATAATCCTCACAAGCCGCCTTGCCACGCACACAAGCGCCTGTGGCTTGTTCTTGCCCTCTTTGACCTTCTGCTCAAAATACTCCCTGAATACCGGGTGCCTTGGCTTTCCTGAAGCCGATACTGCTACCATCTGGATTGCAAGAAAGTGAAATATCGCATTTAGTGCCCTGTTGCCATTCCTGCACCTTTGGTCTTTGCCCTTTCCGGCAGAGCTGAATTGCACCGGCGCCAAGCCATAAACCGAGCCAGCTTGTCTGAGTCAGGGAAACGGTTTATATCCCCGATTTCAGATATTATCTGTGCTTCTGTAACAAGGTCAATTCCCGGCATTGTATGTAGCTTATAGCCTGTCAAAGGTATCAGCTTTCTTAGTTCATCGTCAATTTCGGAAA
>NZ_BAVR01000126.1 GCF_000521465.1 Acetivibrio straminisolvens JCM 21531 | reverse complement strand
TTATAGGATATAAATATAATCAATTGAATATGTAGCATATCCCAATTATCCCATATAACATTGTATTCCAAACCATTCCATTTTAATAGTAGACATTTTATTGCTACCCCCCTTGTATAAGACAACTTTTTTTACTACTCCCTTACACAAAAAAATGCTATAATACTGTATGGCATTAATTATTTTACTTTGGGGGTATAAAATGCTAATTATTGCAGTTATTATTACATGGATAATTGGCACAATAATGCTAAAGAACCGGAAAAGCGCTGCAGATATATGGTTCTCGGTAGCGTTTTTGCTGTTGGGCTTGGGTCTCCTGACACTTTTAAACGCTACATGATGGATTATTACCGGTTGAATTTCTCCACTTCAACGTATAACAAAATATGTTTACTTCACAGTATTATATCTACCATACCTCAGTATTTGACTCCACCGGTGTTTGTTATCTCTGTCATTGAATACTCCGGCGTTTTGCTCCAAAAATTTAAAACCGTCAAGACAATTATATATACAATTGTCTCCTTTCCATGGTTAACTTTATTTTTCATTTTTCCGCCCTCAAGTTTTTCTTATTACTATGAGAATTCAAAGGTGTTTTGGTATACAATTACTTACTTGGGCCTTGTATACATGATTATATACATTCTAGTATTAGTAGTATCTTTGTATAGATCTGAAAACCCGCAGGAAAAGAAGCAAAAGTTTTTGATGTGCCTCTTTAGCATTCCCTCAACCACTGCTGCCTATATTGTATGCTATGTCAATAAAAATATTTTTAAGAGTATGCATGGAATTACACTATGGACTGCCGTAGTATTGTTCTTTCTTTCGGTTTTCTTTTTCCTGGTTATCAAGTACAATTTCATGGGAGTAAAAATTGCAGTTGAAAGTTATGATTATTCATTAAAAAAGATAAGTGAAGGCACTGAAATCCTAATTCATGCTCTAAACAGAGAAATGGCTAAAGTCAAGACATCTGCTTTGCTCATCAGTGAGTATTGTGAACTTCCTGATGATGCACAAAAGAATATTGATATCATGAATTCTTCAATCAATCACATATGCGAAATAATTCATAAAGTAAATAATTCGTTGCAAACCTTTCATCTGGACAAATCCTTATACCCTTTGTCTGAGTTGGTTGTAGAAGCTGTTAACAGTATTGAGAATTCAGCAAAACAATCAAACATAGAGATTGTGTTCAACCAAGAGGATGATGCAGTTGTGCTCTGTGATAAAACTTTAATTGTGGAAGTTTTGCAAAATGTATTAAATAATTCTATCGAAGCCATTGCCAATAACGGAAGAATAGAAGTTTCGCTATCCAAGCACAACTCTTTTGCTTCAGTAGCAATAAAGGATAACGGCCCCGGTATACCAAAGAAAATCATTCCCAGGATTTTTGATTTCTACTTTTCAACAAAAACACATCAAAGTAATTATGGACTTGGACTATATTTTTGCAAGAAAGTCATGCTTTTACACAAGGGAGACATTTCAATAAAAAGTGTTGAAGGAAAGGGAACTACAGTATTTTTAAATTTTATGACCAAAAGTCAAATAATTTAAAAAGGGGATGACTATATGACGGACTGCATTAAAGTATCAATTGTTGACGACGATTATGACTTCTCTTCGTTATTAAAAAGCTACTTAGATAAACAAGACGGAATTAAAGTAATCTCTACTTTTCATTCAAAAGAAACGGCAATAAAGGATTTACCTTTGGACAACCCTGATGTAATTTTGATGGATATCAATCTGGGTGATAATAACCTGGACGGAATAGATTTAACAAAAGAGTTGATAAAGAAAACTAAAATAAATTCCAAAATAATAATGCTGACGGGTATTTCCACTTCGAGGGAGGTTGTCCTTGACTCAATCAATGCCGGTGCAGCCGCCTATTTACTCAAAGCAAACATTCAAAGCATTCCGCACGAAATAAAAAGCGTCATGAGCGCGAGTCCGATTTCCATTATTGCCGATGCTTATAGAAATGAAAAAACAAACAGTCTTTTGCATTCTCTGTCTTTTCACCAATTAATGCATATAAAAATGATTTTTGACAAAAAGAGCTGTACTGAGATTGCCAAGGAATTAAGTATTGAATTAAGTACCGTTAAAAAGAATTTGACCCGCATCTATAAGCTGCTTAACGTTAAATCAAGATACGAACTTAAGGATAAGTTTAATAAAGATTACCTTGACAATCTTATAAAAATTAAGATGAAGTAAAACAAGAGCAAATAGACTTATACGGCAAAGGTATATAATGATACCAGAAATTAAGACTGACAAAACAGCAGAAATAAGTTAGAATGGAATTATGGAAAAGAGAAGAAATTTTACACCAGAAGAAAAAGCAAAAATAGTTATTGAGGTCTTAAGAGAAGAAAGAACGCTGAATGAAATCGCTGCGGAATACGGAA
>NZ_BAVR01000127.1 GCF_000521465.1 Acetivibrio straminisolvens JCM 21531 | reverse complement strand
CATTAAATTCCCTCTTAAATCCAGATCTTTTTCCAAATCCGTAGTATAATTTGCGAAGCTTCCCATTATGTACTCATTTATATATATTTCATCTCTCAATTCATAGACACCATTTGCAAACATTTCGGACAATTGGGAAAGAAAATTCAACCCGTTCTTTGAAAAATCCGTATTATCCTTTGAAAACTGATGCCTTTCCCAAATCTACCGCTTCAAGTTCTTTCCCGGATGCAGCATCTTTAGGCTTTCCTCCTGAAGCTATAATTCCAAGTATATTGTTTACATGCTCCATGTCAGTTTTAATTTCTTCAAGCTCCGTCGGCTTATACCCTTTATTTGACGGAACATCTTCCGGCATCGTCTTCTTGCTTTCCTTTATCGGCTTTTCATCCTCGGGTCCACCTTTTTTCGTAAATTCCCCTATAGCATCCCTTGGGTCCTTTTCCCATTCCTTGGGCTTGTCGGAAATTATCCCTTTGTCTGAATAATAATCAATAGGATCTTCATTAATTTTGCCTTTGTATTCAGCTATTTTAGCCTTTACCTTCTCAATTTGAAGTCTTGCACGCACTACGTCAATATCCGGAACTACATCACCAAAATCACTCAAGCCAAGTTCACCTATTTTCGCATCTTTTATGCAATTCTTTATCTCATTTAAAATAGCAAGGTTGTGCTCAAGTTCGGCAATTTTAGGTGTCAAATCCTCCGTTGATATCTTTTCTTTCTTGCTACCAAGATCTAGCCTTGTAGAGTTAGAAAATTCATTTGTCTCTCCTTCAAGCTTTTTATTTATTGCATCAATCTTAACTACAGTATCTGCCGACTTTTTCATTACTGTCTCAAGTGCACTTTTGGCATCTTTTACAGCTGTTATAGCCTTGTCTATATACTCAATCTATACCCTGTTAATCTGTTTTATTTGAGCCTTTTTACTCTCAAGCTCGGTTTTCTTTGCTTTAATCTTATCTTTTAGCTCATTTATTGATTTTTTGATCTCATTTATTGACTTTTCAAGCCCTCCAATCGATACTTCAAGATCCTTTATTCTAGCCTCCTCGCTTGATACATCCACCTCAGCAGACTCATCCTCTTTCGCAGCTTTTTTCTTTTCATCTATCTGCTTTTTAATCTCTTTAATTTCATCTTCATATTCATCTATTTTATCTTCTACCTCTTCCAAATCGTCTTCTTTCTCTTTTATCTCATCCTCCATATCTTTTATGGCTTTTCCATCTTAACCCTATCCAATATATATCCTGAAGCTATTTCCAGCTGATTGGGTATGTTTATATCCGTACCGAATTTATTGACTGTTACAACATTATTTGAAGCTTTAACCTCATTCTCTTTGATCTCTGTCAAGTTTTTGTCAACGTCAAGCTTTTCTTTTAAAATATCCGCCTGTTTTTTAAAATCCTTGAAAGCAACAAACTTTTCCATAAGTCCTTCAGACAATTCCTTTGGACCTCTATACTTCATGTACTCCAATATTTGAGCCCTTAAAACCTCCGGCTCCGACAGGTTATATATTGGCTGAACCTTAACTTCCTCAATTCCATAATCATATAAATCCAAGGGTTTTTCCTTTTTCTTATCAACTCCCAAAAACTTCTTTATTCCGCTAACGGTTTCCGACTCATTTATAGCATCAAGGTTGATTCTGCTTTCGTTCTATGCTCTTCAATGCCCTTAACCATCAAATTCCTTTCAAGATAGTATACTATTTCCTCCATCAAAAGGTCCGGGTCATCGCTGGATAGAGCCATAAGACCATATAGCTCTTTTAATAGATAATTATAGTTGGCAAGAGCAGATTTCGCCGATATATCTAACGCACTTTCAATTTGTGTCTGTGCTGCTTCATTCGCGTTGCTTCGACTAAAATAGCGGGAATAGCAATCATTATTAATAAAACTATACATAAAAAAAACCGATATTGCACCCTCTGCTTTTTTAAAAAATCTCATAGTGATTTTACCCCCTATCACCTCGAAACTTTGCAGAGCCACTATTTTTATGCATAAATGACAGATTTCGCACAAAACCATAACTCAGTAATAAACATTATAGTATAAAATAGAAAATATGCCAATATAGTTTTTGTTAAAATACTAAAAGGTTCTATCTCAATTTGATTGTTTACTATTACTAAAATTCAACTATTTAAAGAAAAGCATCCTATTAAGAGATATTATCCTTAGTCTCGGTACAAAAAAATTTCAAAAATCAAGCAAAATTAGTGATAAAAAACCTCTCAATGCAA
>NZ_BAVR01000128.1 GCF_000521465.1 Acetivibrio straminisolvens JCM 21531 | reverse complement strand
TTTCTTCGCATTTCCATCCCAAGTTACTGTTGCTCCCAAAGCTTCTCCAATAAACCTTGCTGGTGTCTGCGTCCTTCCATTCGCATCGATGAACGGCTTCTCATCCGGAAAATACAACTCTTCTCCATTTACAACCACACGAAGCGGTATATTAATCGCAAAAGTAATACTTGAGAAAAGTATAGTTACTATAAATATTGTTAATATTAATTTTGCCGATTTTCTCATTTTAAGCCCTCCATTTTACTATAGTCTTTATTAACATAACCTTATTCTTCTTTATTCTCTTTTTCAAAGAAATGCTTGATTTCATTTATTTTATTGCCATTTTCATCAATCTCATATATATACACGCCATCTATAAACCAAAATGCAAATACCATGCCTTTACTTTCTGGATTTACGCAATAAACTACTTCATTAGTATCTATTTTTTTTAGTTGCGTCATATAATCATCTATCAATACACAGTCAACACCGTATCCTTTTGTTACAGACATATTTTTATTTTTCATATAAGTTCTCGTTCTATTCATCACATATATTGAACTACCTCCAGTGTAAGGATTTACAATGTCATCTTTATATATATCATGCAATGTAATCCCAATTCCCGCATAATCACCAGTTTCAGTAAATTTTCTCAAATATGCTGCTTCTTTAACATATTCTAAAAATCTTTCCGCATTAGTTTTTTCTTTTTTATCTGCTGTTTCATGTATATTCTGTGGCGAATTTGATACACTAGAAGGTTGATTACTTCCTTCTCCATTACCACTGCAAGCTGATAACAAAGACACTGCACATATTATTATTGCTATTAATATTGACTTTACTTTAACCATTTTTTACATCTCCTTCTTTATAAAATAATTTATAAATAAATAATTATATCTTCAAATGTTAATAACCTTTATATAGAATAACATCAAACTTTATTCTCTTTCCGTCTTCAGTTCTAAATTCCTTTGGTATAAAAGGTTTTGTTGCAAACAAATATTTTATTGAAATTGAAGATTCAATACGCATATATGTACTGAACTCTGACAACTTAAAAGTTTTATTCCCTGAAATACTCCTCATATTTACCTGTATCAAATCAGCTATTCTTTTCATTTTCACATCTTTGTTTGCGAAAAGTAAAAATAGTCTTAAGTAATCAGTATATTTCATAGAGAGGAAAGACCCCCTGAGGTTCGTCTTCATTACATCTGAATCGCTCGTATTGCCAATAGAATCAATGAATTTATTTACTTCCTCTTTTCCCTTATTAGCAACATCTTTTAATGTTTCTTTGAACTTATTAACCAAATTATCTTTATAATCCATTATACTAGACTTTATATTATATTTTACTTTCTTTTTTGCTTCCTGAATAGTGTTAAAAATCATACTATTTACTTTTTTACTTGTTTCATCTACATTATAGCCAAGCAGCTCTTTTCCCTCTGCAAGTATTACAGTAAGTTCTTCTATAGCTTCTTTTAGATTTCTATCTTTATACACTTCAAGGAAGTCTGTATAATCAACTCCTTGAATTGTAATTGGTACATAGCTGCCAACAGTACTGTTTTCAACAATTTCCATTTCAACAAGAAGTAATGTTTGAATTTCACTACTGATTTGATTCATTATATCTCCTATTTCTCCCTCAACTTCAACATTTAAACTTGCCTCCAAATCATCAAATAACTCCTCTGCAGAATATACAACTTCTTTCAAAGGATTTTCAATGCTAGCAAATGCCTTGTCTACCAGCAGGTCTACTTTTGAGTCTATATAGTCTGCTACAGTGGTGCTAGCCTTCTCCAAAAAATCTTCAACGGTGCTCTCCGTATAATCAATCACATCTTGAGTAACATTTTTAGCCTTTTCTTTGGCTTTATCAATAATTTCATTTGTAATTGTTGTCGAAAGTCCTTTTATATCCGTTATCCATGTATTTCTCGTTTTAAATATTGGTATACTCTCACCCTTTAACAATAAATATACATCAAACAAAGATTCAGCCATTGCCCAAGCCATCATAATTAATGTGTGCACTATCGGTACACCTACACCACCGGTCCACCCAGCTACAACGGTAGCAATCTCTAATGCAGTATTAAACTTATATGGATCCGTATATATCGCTATAACATTCAACGCAAACCTAACAAGAGTAATCTGC
>NZ_BAVR01000129.1 GCF_000521465.1 Acetivibrio straminisolvens JCM 21531 | reverse complement strand
AGGTATGAAGGGTATTATGTTACCATGTCGTTTCCATACAGCAATGGAGGGTATATACAGCTTTTCAAAGGTGCTAATATAGAATGCCTATTACAAGGAATGAAAAAGATTTTTGAACACATGGGAAAAGTACCGACATGTATCTGGTTTGACAATGATAAAACAATTGTCAAAAAAATATTTGCTAATGGAGAAAGAAAAGTTACTGAAGCTTTTGCACGATTCCGCATGCATTACGGCTTTGAAAGTAATTTTTGTAATCCAAGCAGTGGGCACGAAAAAGGTCATGTTGAAAACAAGGTTGGATATTCAAGAAGAAATATGCTAGTGCCCATACCGAAGTTTAAAGATATTGTAGAATTTAACCGTCAATTGCTTATCCAATGTGATGAAGATATGCAGAGGGAACACTACAAAAAGAATGTATTCATCAATATTTTATTTGAAGAGGACAAAAAAGCGATGCGGGATATTCCAAAAGCTGAATATGAAATATACCGCATCGAAAAGTTAAAGTCGGATAAATATGGCAAACTGAACTTTGACAACAGAAAATACTCTTCCGGGCCTCAATATGCCCAGAGAGAATTAATGATAAAAGCAGATGCCTTCTCGGTTGCAATTATGGATGAACAGTACAATACAGTTCAGGTACATAAACGTTTGTATGGAGAAGAGAAAGAGTCAATGAAGTGGGGGCCATATCTTGAGCTAATGAGCCGTAGACCAACTGCTTTAAAGTATACCGGTTTCTTCCGGGAGTTGCCGCAAACTCTTCAGGATTATCTTACAGTATGTGACTATGAACAGAAAAAAGGTGCTTTGCGACTATTAGTGAAGATGTTGGAACAAAGCGAACTTGATATAGCCATTGAAGCCTTTAGATTCTGTATCGAGAGGGGAATAAAAGATTTAGACAGCATATGGGCAAAATATTACACTATGGTCTGTACACACATACAAGTTCAAGATGTTTTACTCAACACTAAGACTCCTGATGTTGTGCCTTACACTGTGGATAATAGCATATATGATAACCTGCTGGCTGGGGGTGTCCAATATGTATGAACTAATAGCCAAACATTGCAGAAGCCTGAAACTTGGTTCACGGATTGTTCAAAACTACAAAAATATTGAGGCCAAAACACATGAAGAATTTCTTGAGAAGCTATTGGCTATGGAAGTAGAAGCTCGTGAACGGAATCGTAGGAATCACATGCTTAAGCAGGCACGTTTTGATTTGATAAAGACCTTTGGAGACTATCGTTTTGAAAAAATGATAATCCCGAACAGTATTGATATAGAAGCATTGAGAAATGCCTCGTTCATTGATAAAAAAGAAAATCTAATTCTCTACGGTCCTGTTGGACTAGGTAAAACGCATCTTGCTACTGCCATTGGTGTAGAAGCCTGCAATCAGGGCAGACATGTACGATTTTTCAGGACAGCGTCCCTTGTCAATCAACTATTGGATGCAAAGGCAGAAGGAAGCCTAAAACGGTTCTTAAAGCAGTTAGAGAAAGTAGAACTCTTGATTTGTGATGAATGGGGATTTATTCCCTTTGAACGTGAGGGCTCACAACTTTTATTCCAGGTCATTTCGGACTGTTACGAGCGTAAAAGTATGATTATAACTACAAATTTGGAATTCAGCAAATGGAACGGTATTTTTTACGATGAAAAGTTAACCAGTGCTATTATAGACCGTATAATCCACCATAGTCATCTAATCGTTTTTGACGGCCCTAGTGACCGACTGGTGAATTCACTTATGAGGAAACAGTGAGAAGAAAACGAATTGGGACTTATTAAGTTGTATCACTTTTTAGCTGATGCTCTGAGGTTTAAAGTTTAAACAGGCAGCACAGCAGGTCTGCGTTATGCCATGCTACAATGTAAATTACAAGGGGCGGAATCAAAAGTTGTATCACTCTTCCCTTCAGCCCTCGGTAATTTCTAAAAAGCATGGCATATGAAATAAAGTCAAGAGAAAAAGCGAAGAGACTCTTGACTTTATTTCAAGCAGACCGGAAATACAGGGAAAACCTCAATTTTACATTCCATATTTTGTATAATACTGGTTAGATGGGGTGTTGCATTTTTCTTGTCATTTTGTTGCACTTCCTATTGACAAAACAC
>NZ_BAVR01000130.1 GCF_000521465.1 Acetivibrio straminisolvens JCM 21531 | reverse complement strand
AAAGATAGGCCGGTTTTCTTTGATGCAAACCATGCAGATGTAGAATATATTCTATGGGGGTTTGATAGTGAAAAGGAAAACATAAATGCAGTAAAGGCACAGATTACTCTTGTGAGATTTGCGTTAAATGTTATAGCAATATATACTGATCCAGTAAAGTTTAACAGGGCTCTAGAAATTGCTACAATTGTTGCAGGATGGACCGGCGGAGTAGGTATTCCTATTATACATACGCTAATTATGATGGCCTGGGCAATGGCTGAATCTTTATTTGATGTTTACTTGCTGTTAAAGGGAGATAATGTACCGATATTTAAAACGAGAAATACATGGATAACAGATATTAAAGGAATGTCAACAGCAATTACAAATGAAATTATCGATTTAACCAAAGATAAAGCTAAAAATGTTGCTGAAGAAGTGATTGATTATGCGGAGAGTAAAGCTGAAGATTTTGTTAGAAAGGCTAGCTCCACTATAGCAGACTACATTGACTCAAAAGTAGATTTACTGGTAGATAGAGCTTTTGCTAGCATTGAAAATCCCTTAAAAGAAAGTATGTATTCTGCAGAAGATATTTTTGATGATTTACAGGCAAGTTTAAATGTAAAAGTTGAAGGAGAAGTAGGAGCCGTAATGAAGCAGATTAGCAGTGAAGCTCAAATTTTGCTTCTTGAACAAATGGAAATTGTTGAAAACAGTACTATAGGCAGTTATGTGCCTGACATCATTCAGGGAGTGGATTATACAGATTTTCTTGAAGTATACAAAGATAGAAATCTTAAAGATGCTATAGTAGAGTTGACTATGCAGCTTGCAGAAGGAAAGGAGTTGCTTGGCTATAGCATAGATGAAACAAGCAAAAAAGTGAATAGTATGATATTTAATACTATTCAGGAAGCAAAAAAGAAAGTAAAGTATAATATAAAGGTAGGAATTGTGGAGTTAAAGACAAATTTTGTTAATAAGTTTAAAGAAACATTCAAAACAACTGCTGAAAAGGGAAAAGAGGAAGTAAATAAGTTTATTGATTCTATCGGTAATACAAGTGATTCGGAGGTAATGAAGACAAACTTGAAGGGCTCTTTCCTTTCTATGAAGTATGTTGATTACCTTAGGTTATTTTTACTTTTTACAAACAAGGATGTAAAAATGAAAAGAATATCTGATTTGATACAAGTAAATGTGAGAACTGTTTCAGGAAACAAAACTTTTAAAATGTCAGAATGCAGCACATATATGCGTATCGAATCTTCAGTTTCAATAAAGTATTTATTTGCTACAAAACCTTTTATGCCGAAAGAATTCAAGACTGAAGACGGGAAAAGAATAAAGTTTGATGTTATCCTATATAAGGGATACTAAAAATAAAAATATATTTTTAAAAGAAGGGGATGTTGAAAATGATTAGAATGAAGTCAATATTAATAGCATTAGCGATATGTTCTATATCTTTATTATCAGCTTGTGGTGGAAATGGAGAAGGAAATACTCAACCTTCTAGAACATCAAATGCGACACAGAATACAAATGAGATAGGAGATAAAAAGGAAAAGACTAATGCGGAAAGATTTTTAGAGTATGCTATAAAGGCAGCTGATTTAAGAAATTTTACTGAAACTGGTGACTATGCAGGAATTATGAATACATTACATGACTTATACAAAAAAGATATTGTAAATCCTTATACCGAAGGTAATTTAATATACGTGATGAATAGAACGGCAAGTTATATTGATAATAAAAATATGACTGTAACAAGAGGATTAGGTGTTGATTGTGTGGTAATAGATGATTATATGACACAACTTAAAGATTTAGATACGTCCGAAGTAACTTATTGCGTAAATCCGGAAAGTAAAGGCATGGTGTTTGCATTTTGGTTTATGGATGGTGTATATATATATGAGATTGATGAAAATGGTGAGAAAATAAATGAAATTAAGCATTTCTTTGAAAAGGAAGAATAAAGTTTTAATGTTGATGAAACGAGTAAAAAGTGTGGATGGAGGGAAAACTGAAATGAAAAGAATTGCAAAAATACTAACAGTGATATTAGTAGTTACATACTTATTATCAATACCGACAGCGGCTGTTGAGCTCCCAATTCGGG
>NZ_BAVR01000131.1 GCF_000521465.1 Acetivibrio straminisolvens JCM 21531 | reverse complement strand
TATTGTCACTTTTTTTGTATTTCCGTCCCAACTTACATTCGCACCCAGAGCTTCTCCAACAAATCTGATAGGCACCTGTGTTCTTGAATTCTCATCAATAAACGGCTCTGCATCTGGAAAATTTATCTTTGTTCCATTTACCACTACTCGAATTGGAAGCTCAATTGCTAATGTTGGCAATGATAACAAGCATGTAACTATTAATGCCAATGTTAATATTCTTGCAATTCTTTTCATTTCAATTTCCCCTCCATATGTGTTACTTACATGAAAGTTTTGTTTTATTCTTATTCCTTTTCAAAGAAATGCTTGATTTCATTTATTTTTTGACCATTTTCATCAACCTCATATATATACACACCATCCATTAACCAAAACGCAAACACCATACCTTTACTTTCGGGATTTACACAATAAAGTACCTCAGATGTGTCTAACTCTTCAAGTAGAGTCATATAATCATCTATTATTACACAGTCTACACTAAACAATCTTGTTCTGGACAAATGTTGATCTTTCATCATACTTCTAGTTCTATTCATTACAGTTAAAGAAGTACCTCCAGTATAAGGATTTACAATGTCTTCCTGATATAAATCCTGTAATGTAATTCCAATTCCTGCATAATCGCCGGTTTTTGTAAAATTTCTTAAATCAGCGGCCTTTATAGCATACTCTAAAAATTTTTCTGCATTTGTCTTTTCTTTTTTGTCTTCTGGCTTTTGTGTACTCTGTATTGTGTTTACCCCTGACGTACCAGAAGGTTGATTATTTCTTTCACCATCTCCACAAGCTGATAATAATACACATAACATTATCCCTATCAATATTGATAATTTTTGTCTATTCATTTTTTAACATCCCCTTTTCTTAAAATTTATTTTAATATCCCTTATATAGGATAACATCGAACTTTATCCTTCTTCCATCCTCGGTCCTTAATTCCTTTGGCATAAAAGGTTTTGTAGCAAACAAATATTTTATTGAAATTGAAGATTCAACGCGCATATATGTACTGCATTCTGACAATTTAAAAGTATTATTGCTTGAAACCTTTCTCATATTTACTTGTATCAAATCAGCTATCCTTTTCAACTTTACATCCTTGTTTGTAAAAAGTAAAAATAACCTTAAATAATCAGTATACTTCATAGAGAGAAAAGACCCTCTAAGGTTTGTTTTCATTACTTCTGAATCACTTGTATTGCCAATAGAATCAATAAATTTATTTACCTCTTCTTTTCCCTTCTCAGCAGTCTTTTTGAACGTTTCCTTAAACTTATTAACTAAATTATCCTTATAACCCCTGATACCAGCCTTTATATTATACTTCACTGTTTTTTTTGCTTCCAGAATGGTATTAAAAATCATACTATTTACTTTTTTACTTGTTTCATCTACATTATAGCCAAGCACCTCTTTTCCCTCTGCAAGTATTGCAGTAAGTTCTTCTATAGCTTCTTTCAGATTTTTATCCTTATATACTTCAAGAAAATCTGTATAATCAACTCCTTGAATAATATCAGGCACATAACTACCTATAGGGCTGTTTTCAACAGTTTCTATTTGCTGAAGAAGCAAAGTTTGAACTTCACTACTAATCTGATTCATTATATCTCCTAATTCTCCCTCAACTTTAACATTTAAACTTGTCTCCAAATCATTAAAAATATCTTCCGCAGAATATACTTCTCTTTAAAAGGATTTTCAATACTAGCAAATGCCTTATCAACAAGTAAATCCACTTTTGAGTCAATATAGTCCGCTATAGTCGTAGCCGCCTTGTCCAGAAAATCCTCTGCTTTGTTCTCCGTATAATCAATCACTCTTTCAGAAGCAAATTTAGCATTTTCCTTAACTTTATCAATTATTTCATTTGTAATTGTCATCGAAAGCCCTTCGATATCCGTTATCCACGTATTTCTCGTTTTAAATATTGGTATACTCTCACCCTTTAACAATAAATATACATCAAACAAAGATTCCGCCATTGCCCAAGCCATCATAATTAATGTATGAACTATCGGTACACCTACACCACCGGTCCACCCAGCTACAACGGTAGCAATCTCTAATGCAGTATTAAACTTATATAGATCCGTATATATC
>NZ_BAVR01000132.1 GCF_000521465.1 Acetivibrio straminisolvens JCM 21531 | reverse complement strand
GATATATACGGATCCGGTAAAGTTTAACAGGGCATTGGAAATTGCTACGGTTGTAGCGGGATGGACCGGCGGTGTAGGTGTACCAATTGTACATACATTGATTATGATGGCTTGGGCAATGGCTGAATCTTTATTTGATGTGTACCTTTTGTTAAAAGGGGAAAGTGTACCGATATTTAAAACGAGGAATACGTGGATAACGGATATTGAAGGACTTTCGACAACAATTACGAATGAGGTTATAAACAGAACAAAGGAGAGTGCAAAGGCTGCAGCTGATAAAGTGATTGATTACACAGAGACTAAAGTTGAGGATTTTGTAGAAAGTGCAGTTACAACTATAGCAGATTACATTGACTCCAAAGTGGATTTACTGGTTGATAAAGTATTTGCTAGTATAGAGAATCCTTTTAAAGAAGATATGTATTCTGCTGAGAATATTTTTAACGATTTTGAGGTAAGTTTAAATGTTGAAGTTGAGGGAGAAATGGGAGATATAATCAGTCAAATTAACGAGAAAATTAGAATTTTGCTTCTCGAGGAAATGGAAGCTGTTGAAAAGAGCACGGTCGGAAGTTATGTACCAGTTACTATCCGAGGAGTTGATTATACAGATTTTCTTGAAGTATATAAAGATAGAAATCTTAAAGAAGTTATAGCAGAGCTGACTGCAGAATTAGCAGAAGGAAAGGAGTTGCTTGGTTATAGCGTGGATGAAACAAGCAAGAAAATAAATAGTATGATATTTAATACTATTCAGGAAGCAAAAAAGAGAGTGAAATATAATATAAAAGAGAAAATTGAAGATTATAAAACCAATTTAATTGATAAGTTTAAGGAATCGTTTAAAAAAGCTGCAGAAATGGGAAAAGAGAAAGTAAATAGATTTATTGATTCTATTGGTAATACAAATGATTCCGAAGTAATGAAGACAAACCTCAAGGGTTCTTTCCTCTCTATGAAGTATACTGATTACTTAAGGTTATTTTTGATTTTTACAAACAGAGACGTAAAGATGAAAAGAATAGCCGATTTGATACAAGTAAATATGAGAACAGCTTCAGGGAATAAAATTTTTAAGTTGTCAGAATACAATACATATATGCGTATTGAATCTTCGATTTCAATAAAATATTTGTTTGCAACAAAACCTTTTATTCCAAAGGAGTTTAGAACTGAAGATGGGAAAAGAATAAAGTTTGATGTTATCCTGTATAAGGGATATTAACATAAAAAATAATTTTTATAGAAAAGGGGATGTTGAAAATGGTTAGAGTAAAATCGATATTGATAGCAGTAATAATATGTGCAGTATCTTTATTATCCGCTTGTGGTGGTAGTGGAGAAGAAAATAATCAATCTTCTAATGTACTTAATTCAAATTCTACACAGAATACAGAGGAATCAAAAGATAAAAAAGAAAAGACTAATGCAGAAAAATTCTTGGATTATGCCATAGAAGCTGCTTATTTGAGAAATTTTACTCAAACTGGTGACTATGCAGGCATTATAAGCTCATTATATGATATTTATAAAGATGACATTATAAATCCTTACACTGGTGGTAGTGGAATATATGTAATGAATAGAACAAGAAGTTGTTTAAAACATGATACTGCAGTCAGAACTGTTGGATTAGGAGTAGATTGTGTAGTAATAGATGATTATATGACAGATCTTAAAGAAATAGATACAAATGAGGTGACTTATTGTGTAAATCCAGAAAGTAAAGGAATGGTTATTGCTTTTTGGTTTAAAGATGGTGTGTATATATATGAGGTTGATGAAAATGGCCAAAAAATAAATGAAATCAAGCATTTCTTTAAAAAAGAAGAAAAAGAAGAATAAAGCTTTTGTGTATGTAACATATATGTAGGAGGGAAAGCTGGAATGAAAAGAATTGCAAAAATATTAACAGTAGTATTGGTAGTTACTTGTTTGTTATCATTGCCAATATCAGCTGTTGAGCTTCCAATTCGAGTAGTGGTAAATGGAACAAAGATAAATTTTCCAGATGCAGAGCCGTTTATTGATGAGAATTCAAGAACACAGGTGCCTATCAGATTTGTTGGAGAAGCTCTGGGTGCGAATGTAAGTTGGGAC
>NZ_BAVR01000133.1 GCF_000521465.1 Acetivibrio straminisolvens JCM 21531 | reverse complement strand
TACAATGATATTGACAGCGGCAGGTTTGGTTGCGATAGAGAATATCAAGGCAGGAGACAAGGTAATTGCGACGAATCCTGAAACTTTTGAAGTAGCGGAAAAGACGGTGCTTGAGACATATGTGAGAGAGACAACGGAGCTTTTGCATTTGGCAATCAATGGAGAGGTAATCAAGACAACCTTTGAGCATCCGTTTTATGTTAAAGATGTGGGTTTTGTTGAAGCGGGAAAACTGCAAGTAGGAGATAAGTTGGTTGATTCAAAAGGCAAGGTTTTGGTGGTGGAAGAGCAAAAGCTTGAGATAACAGATGAACCTGTTAAGGTTTATAACTTCAAAGTGGATGATTTTCATACTTATCATGTTGGGAAAAAAGGGATATTGGTACATAATGCAGACTATAACCAAAATGGGATTTGATGATTTGGACCTTGAGAAAGCTACAAACAAACAAAAAGGCAATTATGGAGAGTATCTGGCAGATGATAATCTTATTAATAATCCAAAATTGAAAGAAGCAGGGTATGATTTGGAGCGGATAGGAGGTAAAGTTCCGGCATCACCGGATGATAAAATTACAAAAGGGATAGATGGGATATATATAAACAAGAATCCTAATTCAAATATTAAATATGTGATTGATGAAGCCAAATTTGGAAAAGCGGGACTTAGTACAAAGACAAGAGATGGAAAACAAATGTCGGATTCTTGGTTAATGGGTTCTCGCTCAAGAGATAACAGAATTTTAAAAGCATTGAATAATAATGAAGAGTTAGCAGATGATATATTGGAGGCATTGGCAAATAATCAAGTAGAAAGAATATTGTCAAAAGTAGATATAAATGGAGAAGTAACAACATACAGGCTGGATAGTGAGGGTAATATAATTGGACTTTGGCCGTAAATAAGTAAATAATTAAAATAGGGGGTAATAATATGAGAGATCCGTTGTGTGATGAAAGTTATTTGTTGAAAACAATAGAGTCTAACCGAAAGTTCATTTCTAAAAGGAAAGAAAAGATTATTGGATTAAAAGCTGATATAGAGAATGGTATACAAAGATATCCAAGAGATAACCAAAGTATAATTTATATTACGTTTTCTCAAATGTTTATGTATGGCATGAATATGCTTTTAGCAAAATATTCCTTGGGCAATCACCCTGATACAATGATAGATGACTATTTAGACAACATAACATATTTAGAGAATTGCGGTGAAGAAGAGGCCGGCTACATTAACCTTTTATGGATGGTTGGACTGGGTATCCTTTTGGAAGTGGATAAAGAAGTGTTAAAAAGACTGGCAAGAGTTATAGAAAGGCAAAGAATAGAAGACGCACTTATGGATTTTTTATTGAAAGCTTGTGATATAGGTTGGAACCACAGTACAACGAAATATGAAAAAAAGAACCCGTATGAAAAGACAGTAGAGATTATAAAAATAGCATTACACGACAAAGACAAGGAAGCGGCATCTAAAAGGCTTGAAAAATATATGGAAAAAGAATGGTTCAAGGGACATTACGACTTTGGGTGGAGGAATGCCCATAAGGAACCTGGCTATTATGGTTTTTGGAGTTTTGATACAGCGGCACTGGCCAAGATACTGGGACTGGATGACAGTGCATTGAAAGACAACAACCATTATCCTTATGATTTGGCACACTATAAGAATGGAATGACCTTTGATTTAAGTTGGTATAGTGAACCAAGGGAAGAGGAAGTCCGGGAAGAAACGGTGGTATATGGTATACCGGGTAATCCTTTGTTGGAGAGGATAATACCTGGGAGATTCCACAGTTTTGTAAATGAGATAATAAATGATTATAAAACACTGCCGGACGAAGAGTTTTGGAAGAAGTATAATTTGAAAGAAATATGGTTTGATGTAGAGGAGTATAAGGAGGATAATAAAGATAAGAATTTGTTGGGTACGATTATAGTGTTCATGCTTGTGGACAAAGATTATATTTTGCAGTTGGATTATAAAGAAGAGTTAATAGACTATATAGAGAATATACATAATTACTGGCCCAAGGAAGAAGTTAAGCTTATAAGCTTTGAATTAG
>NZ_BAVR01000134.1 GCF_000521465.1 Acetivibrio straminisolvens JCM 21531 | reverse complement strand
TTTTTTCGCATTTCCATCCCACGTTACTGTTGCTCCCAAAGCTTCTCCAATAAACCTTGCTGGTGTCTGCGTCCTTCCATTCGCATCGATGAACGGCTTCTCATCCGGAAAATACAACTCTTCTCCATTTACAACCACACGAAGCGGTATATTAATCGCAAAAGTGATATTTGAAAAAAGTATAGTTACTATAAATATTGTTAATATTAATTTTGCAGATTTTCTCATTTTAAGCCCTCCATTTTACTATAGTCTTTATTAACATAGAGACTGATAACCTTATTCTCCTTTATTATCTTTTTTATTATCTTTTTTAAAAAAAGTGTTTAATTTCATTTATTTTCTCACCATTTTCATCAACTTCATATATGTATACACCATCCATTAATATAATTCCTATTACGCAACCTTTGCTTTCAGCGTTTAAGCAGTAAACTACTTCAGAAGTATCTAATTCTTCGAGCAATGTCATATAATCATCAATTACAATGCAATCAACACTAGATACATTAGATGCCACCCAATGTTCAGCATATAGCAAGTCTTTAGTTCTATTCGCTTTTGTTAATAATTTTCCACCAGTATATGGATTTATAATATCTTCTTTATATTCGCTTCCTAATGTGCTTAGAACTCCCGCATAATCACCGGTTTTTGTAAAATCTCTCTTGTCTGTAGCATCAATAACATATTCTAAAAATTTTTCCGCATTTGTCTTTACTTCTTTATCCCCTATACCATGTGTACTTTGTGACAAATCTGTTTTTGGTTCTCCAATAGAATGGTTCTTTTTTACCTCATCACCTCCACAAGCAGCTAATAAAGAAATAGTACAAAAAATAATCATTACAAAAATTACTTTTGCTTTGTTCATTCCACAACATTCCTTTCCTTCTAAAATTATTTTTCGTTAATATCCTTTATACAGGACAACATCTAACTCTATTCTTTTTCCATCTTCGGTTCTGAACTCTTTTGGCATAAAAGGTTTTGTCGCAAACAAATATTTTATAGAAACTGAAGATTCAATACGCATATACGTACTACATTCTGACATTTTAAAAGTTTTATTCCCAGATACATTTCTCATATTCACTTGAATCAAATCAGCTATTCTTTTTATTTTCACATCTTTGTCTGTAAAAAGTAGAAATAACCTAAGGTAATCAACGTATTTCATGGAGAGAAAAGACCCTTTAAGGTTTGTTTTCATTACTTCTGAATCACTTGTATTACCTATAGAATCAATAAATTTATCAACTTCTTCTTTTCCTTTCTCAGCTGTTTCTTTAAATTTTTTTCAAATTTTTCAATTAAATCTTTCTTATACTCTCTAATTTTTGTTTTTATATTAAGTTTCACTTCATTTTTTGCTTTTTGAATAGTATTAAAAATCATGCTATTTATTTTTTTGCTAGTTTCATCTACATTATATCCAAGCAACTCCTTTCCTTCCGCAAGTTCAACAGTCAACTCAGCAATTACCTCTTTAAGATTTCTATTTTTATATTCTTGCAAAAAATCTGTATAATCTACTCCCAGAATAATTTCAGGCACATAGCTACCCAAAGTACTATTCTCAACAATTTTCATTTCTTCTTGAAGCAAAACTTGAACTTTCGTTGCTAATTTGATTTCATTATATCTCCTATTTCACCTTCACCATTAAAGTATACGCTTGCTTCAAAATCGCTAAAAATATTTTCAGCCGAATACATATTTTCTTTTAAAGGATTTTCAATACTTGCAAAAGCTTTATCAACCAACAGGTCAACTTTAGAATCAATGTAATCAGAAATAGTTATACTTGCACTTTTTAGAAAATCTTCTACTTTATTTTCTGTATAGTCAATAACTTGCTTAGCTGCATTCCGTGCTATATTTTTTGTATTTTCTACAATTTCATTTGTAATTATTTTAGAAAACCCATCAATATCCGTTATCCACGTATTTCTCGTTTTAAATATCGGTACACTATCCCCTTTCAACAGCAGGTACACATCAAACAAAGACTCAGCCATTGCCCAAGCCATCATAATCAATGTATGTACAATTGGTACACCTACACCG
>NZ_BAVR01000135.1 GCF_000521465.1 Acetivibrio straminisolvens JCM 21531 | reverse complement strand
ATATTGGATTGATAAAGATAATAAAATCAGACGGATTTTTGCTCCCATGGAGATGTCTATTTAAAAGTAAAGGATAAAGAGATTATAACTGAAAAAGATGGAGCATGGACTGTGGCATCTGCCGCATTGAGACTTATGAAGTCTGCTCTTTACGGCTATGATAGGCAAAACGATTTACCTATAATATCGTGCTGTGGCTATTTAATGAATTATGGCTGTCCCAATATAATTACGTGGGATGCAAGATAGTTGGCAGTCTCATTGAGTTGTCAAATTTTGAAATCGGGGAAGTCAAACACGGAGGGTATTTGTTGTTTCAAGACGGTTTTTTAGTTGATTTGGAGGATTATTCCCGGCAATCATTGGTTTTTGCGCGAAAAGTAAAACGGTTTTATGCTGAAAGTTTACCGAGGATATTTAGCGAAAAGATCTATCAGGATGAGTACGAAGAATATTGGCGGTTGTTTGAAATGTATTTTCATTTACTTAGCGGACGATGTAAAAGGTAAAGAAAAATGCACATTCTTTGAAATGGTGAAAATCAATAAAAAGTGCTTATTACAAAATAAACAGAATAGAAATATATGTATCGACAGTAGATTTATGACGTAATACAATCCGTATTACGGAGGTGTTAATATGATCAGTGTCAGGTTATCTAAAGAGTTGGAAGAAAAACTCGAACTATTGTCCAAACAAGAAAGCATGACCAAATCCGATATTATAAAAGAGGCTTTAAGTAAATATATTGTTGACCATGAAAAGAAATGTAAACCATACGAATTAGGTGAAGAACTGTTTGACCAATATGGCAGTGGAAAAGGTGATTTGACTGAGTACAACATGGCCTGTAGTTACTGAAGTATTACAAACGTTGGATTTTAATATAAATGTGCAAATTAATTTCTTGGAATGGATTAAAAGAGGAGGACTAAATATAAAGCAAATTACTGTTGAAGATATTCCTAGAATAATTGAGCTTTCCAGGAAATATTCTGATATACCTATGGATTTCACGGATGCAAGTTAATTTTAGTTTCTGAGTTGGAGAATATTAAAGAAATAATATCTATCGATTCGGATTTTTATATTTATAGAAACCTCCGTAACGAATATATTAAAAATATCTGGTAATGTAAATAATTTTGTGTATCGGAATTTTTACAATCCTCCTTAGCAAGAAATTTTGAATTTTTGAAGTTTACAGAATGTTACCTTAAATCATTTCTTCATTATATATTATTGCCAGTTTTGCCGAGTTTTATACATAAATTTGATTCAATTTGGCCATAATTGATTATAATAGGGTATTCTGTCCTTTTTCTCACCGCTTTTATTTTGTGAGGTCTAGCCCGTCCGGCGATGAGGACGAGCCCTTGAGGGCGGTGGGGTGAATGCTTTTAAATATAGTTCTCCAATCTACCTGGATACTGAATCATTAGTTGGCTGAGTACCCTATCCCAGTCCTTATACCGCTGTGTCCACTTCTTTACTACATTCATTGACGCCAAATATAGCATTTTTTCCAGTGAACTGTCGCTTGGAAACATTGTTTTTGTTTTCGTAACTTTTCGAAACTGCCGATGTAATCCTTCAATGATGTTGGTAGTATAAATTATTCTCCTTATTTCCTCCGGGAATTTGAAGAATGGGCTTATCACATCCCAGTTATTTTCCCAACTTCGTATGGCATATGGGTATTCCTTTCCCCATTTGCTCTTAAGTTCACAAAACTTTTCTAATGCTACTTCTTCGTTAATTGCTCGATATACTTCCTTAAAGTCATTGCTAAAAGCCTTTATGTCCTTGAATGATACATATTTAAAGGAATTTCGAAGTTGATGTATTATGCAGCGTTGTACTTCGGCCTTTGGATATGCAGCATTAATTGCTTCTTTTATACCTGTCAGTCCATCAACGCAAAATATTAGCACATCCTGTACTCCTCTGTTCTTAAGATCATTTAATACTCCAAGCGAAAATTTCGATGATTCATTGTCACCAATCCATATT
>NZ_BAVR01000136.1 GCF_000521465.1 Acetivibrio straminisolvens JCM 21531 | reverse complement strand
CCAACACAAACAATTGATCCGAACATGTTGACAGTTAAGATAGATACAGCTTCTGGAAAACCTGGAGATAGAGTTGAAGTACCAATATACTTGTACGGTGTACCTTCAAAGGGAATAGCAAACGGCGACTTCGTATTAAGCTATGATCCGAATGTATTAACTGTTGAAAGTGTTGAAGCAGGAGACATAGTAATTAATCCTAGAGACAGCTTTGATGTTGCAATATATCCAGAAGATAAGATGATCGTATTCCTGTATGCTGAAAATACCGGAAGAGGAACAGAAGCAATTAAAGAAGATGGATTGTTTGCAAAGATTATAGTAACTATAAATGAAAGAGCACCTTTAGGATTTAGCGAAATAGCACTTCAAGAGTTTGGTGCATTTGCAGACAACGATCTGAAAGAAATACCTACCGACTTTATTACCGGTGGAGTACTTGTAAAAGATGAACCTGTAATAGAAGGATATAAAGTATCCGGATACATTTTGCCAGACTTCAGCTTCACTTCAACTAACGGACCAATTGTAAAAGCTGGATTCAAAGTTGAAGTAGTAGGAACAGATTTGTCTGCTGTAACTGATGCAAACGGATACTTCGAAATAGCTGGAGTACCTGAGAATGCAGCCGGCTATGCATTGAAGATTTCAAGACCGAACTACTTAGACAGAGTGATTGCAAATGTTAAAGTAACCGGAGATACTGTGGTATCAACTTCATCAGCTCCGATTATGATGTGGGCAGGAGATATCGTTAAAGACGATTCTATCAACTTGATAGACGTTATGGAAATTGTTAAGTGCTTTAACACTACTTCTGCAGATGAACTCTATAATGTAAATGCTGACCTTAACAGAAACAATGCAGTTAATATGGAAGACGTAATGATTATTGTAAAACACTTTGGCGCTACACCAGAGAGCTACAACGAGTAATATTCACAATTTTAGAGGAAGGATACTCTAGTATCCTTCCTCTAAAAAACTCTCTTTTTTTATTGTTTAAGAACCAAACTAGATAGAATCATATTAAAAATCAAGAGCTATATGTTATACATGAGCTGTTGAGGGGGGGAAATTTTTCTTCATGAAGCATAAAAAAATATTATCATTTTTGTTGACTTTATTGCTATTGATCTCCACCATATCTGTAAACATGTCTTATGCAGAAACAACTCCAAGTATAGAAATGGTTCTGAATAAAACCACAGCTAATGTAGGAGATATAATAACGGCGACAATAAAAATTAACAACGTTAGATATTTAGCTGGATATCAACTAAATATTAAATATGATCCTGAAGTTTTACAACCGGTAAATCCTAAAACAGGAGCGGAGTTTACTGAGCGTACTATGCCTGTTAATGGGAATTTGTTAATGAATGAAGAGTATGGTCCGACTAATATGGTGGCTAATAACATAAAGTCGGGAATCCTTAATTTTGGCTGTGTATATACTTATGCAAACGATTACAAAGCAGTTGGAATAGATGAACATACAGGTATAATTGGTGAGATTGGCTTTAAAGTTTTAAAAAGTAAAAATACATCAATTAAATTTGAAGATACATTAACAATGCCTGATGCAATATCAGGAACAAATTTATTTAACTGGGATTCAGAGATAATAACCGGATATTCTGTAATACAACCGGATCCTATAATTATTGAAGCAGAACCATTGAAGGACGCATATGTATCAATGGAGTTAGACAAGACAAAAGTAAAAGTAGGCGACATAATAACAGGAACAATAAAGATAGAAAATATGAAAAACTTCGGAGGCTACCAGCTGAATATCAAGTATGATCCTACAGTACTTGAAGCAGTTGACCTTGCAACAGGAGGAGCAATAGAGACCAGGACATGGCCTGTAACAGGGGAAACAGTACTTCTGAATGAAGAATACGGACCGACAAGGATTGTAATGAACAACAAATCAGCGGGTATAGTGAACTTCGGTAGCACATATACATACCTAA
>NZ_BAVR01000137.1 GCF_000521465.1 Acetivibrio straminisolvens JCM 21531 | reverse complement strand
CCTAGAGAATATATTAAAATTATTTTTTGATAACGGGAGTACAGAAATATTCTATCGGGACCCCGGAGACGATTACCGGGGAATTTTGCTTTATTCACGTCTTAAAACACCTTCTGGAAACGATGGACAATACCGGGTAGAAACTATTATTTGTGTAGACGGGAAGGATGTACTCAAAGATAATCACTTCTTTTCTGTTTCCTTGTCAAAGAAGGATGCAAACTATGTGTATGAAGAAAGGAAAATACGAAAGAGAGAGGTTAAAAGGCAGGTATATAAAGCGCTGTCTCAATTTACGGGAAAAAACATGCCTTGGGGGATGCTTACCGGGATAAGGCCTGCCAAAATAGTTCATGAACTCATGGATATGGGGTGTTCCAAGGAAGAGATAAACTCGACACTGAAACAGTATTATTTTGTCTCCGGCAAAAAGTCAAAGATTTTATACGATGTTGCAAAAAAGGAAAGGCATATACTCGATGCCAGTGAACGGGATATGGTGGGGATTTATATTGGAATTCCTTTTTGCACCACCCGCTGTCTTTATTGCTCTTTTACTTCGAATCCGGTCAAGAAATACGAGCATATGGTGGAAAGCTATATCCAGGCGCTGAAGAAAGAAATATTTAGTGTCGGCAGTATCCTTTGCAAAAAAAGGTTAAGAATCGAGAGCATATACATAGGTGGAGGCACACCTACTTCTGTTGACGCTTTGTATCTAAAAGAACTCCTTATGTATATTGAGGAGATATTGGACTTAAAGGATTTAAAGGAGTATACATTGGAGGCCGGAAGGCCCGATTCCATTACTTGCCAGAAGCTGGAGATAATTAAAAAGAGCAAAGTAGGCAGGATAAGTATAAATCCCCAGACCATGAATGATGAAATTTTAAGGAAAATAGGAAGACTCCACACGTCGAAGGATATAGTTGATGCCTTTGAACTTGCCCGCAGTATAGGCTTTGACAATATAAACATGGATGTCATTGCAGGACTTCCGGGAAGCAATCTTGAGGACTTTGTAAAAACCATAGGCGAAATAGGTGCCTTAGGGCCTGAAAGCGTTACTGTTCATACTATGGCAATCAAGCGCGCGTCACGGCTTAATGAAGATAAGGAACACTATAGCCTGGCATCGGGAAATGAAGTATCTCAAATGGTTGATGCCGCTTATGATATTCTGACAAAAATGGGATTGGAGCCGTATTATCTCTACAGGCAGAAAAATATGCTCGGCAATCTTGAGAACATCGGATACAGCAAGGCGGGTTATGAGTCAATATATAATGTTCAGATTATGGAGGAAAAACAGTCTATTATAGCATTGGGGGCAGGAGCTATAACCAAGGTGGTTTTTCCTGAAAACAACAGGATTGAAAGGGCCTTTAACGTAAAGAATGTAGAGGAATATATTGCTAGAATTGACGAAATGATTACAAGGAAAAATACACTTTTATCTACCTATGAGTTATAATATAATAATATTAGTAAAAAGAGTTAGGGTGAGATTGTGAGTGTATTTGGAATTCTATCCGTTGTACTTGTTGTGGGAATGTTATTTGTAAAGAGAATAGGAATTAAACTTAAGTTGATTGTAAATATGTGCGTTGTTTTTATGCAAGTTTTTTATTTTTAATGATTGCGTTTCCTTTTACGGAGGCAATTCGATGGGTAAATTGTTGATATGGAAAACTCCCAGGAAGAAAAATTATCTTCGATTTACCATGATCTTTTCAGGTTTTCAGAATTAAAAATTTATGGAAATGAATTATATTATCGAAATCCGAAATTCGGAGAGACCGGGATATGGTTTAAATTTGGAATTCCCGAGCCGAAGATTTAAGGTATTATAATGTTTGTAGAGGATTAATTTAA
>NZ_BAVR01000138.1 GCF_000521465.1 Acetivibrio straminisolvens JCM 21531 | reverse complement strand
TATTGTCAGGTGTCCTTTCTGCCTGCTCCTCAAACACCTGGCTTAAGGTCTTTTCCTTGGGATATTCTTTATTCGTGTCGTTAAAGTCAAAGAGAATCTGCTCTTTTTCTTCCCTTGTGAGCATCTCTATCTTGGAAATCTCTTTATTGGGGTTTTCGGAAATTTCCTTCAGTATTTTGCTAAAATGCCCTGCAAGTTTTTCCATTGTCTCCCTCTTAAAAAGACGGGTGCTGTATTCCAGATTAAATCTTATATCATCCTTGTCCTCAATAGCCTCCAATGTAATGTCAAATTTGAAACCTTGTTCTCAAACTCAAAAGGAATAAACCTCAAACTCTCAACTTCGGTCTCAGGTACTCCCATGTTCTGAAGTACAAACAAGGTATCAAACAACGGATTTCTGCTCAAATCCCTTTTCAAATCCAGCAGCTCTAAAAGCTTCTCGAACTGGAATTCCTGATTTTCCAGAGCATTTAACACATTGCTTTTCACTTCTTCAAGAAACTCTCTGAAAGTTTTTTCGCCCTTCGGATAATTTCTCAAAGCAAGAGTGTTTACAAACATCCCTGCCAAATTCTCCAAGTCCGCATGGGGCCTTCCCGCTGTTGGTGAACCGACTATTATATCCTCTTGTCCGGTATATTTGTAAAGAAGAACATTATAGGCTGCCATGAGCACCATATAAAGAGTTGTGCCGGTATTTGCCGCAACAGCTCTAAGCCCTTCTACCAGTTCCTTTGACAAAGCAAACCTTATTCTATCCCCTTCATAGCTTTGTATTGAAGGTCTCGGATAATCCGTAGGCAAATTCAAAACCGGTATGTCGTCAGAGAAAATATTTTGCCAGTATTCCATCTGTTTTTTGATAATCTCCGATTCAAGAATGCTGTTTTGCCATACGGCGTAGTCCCGGTATTGTATCCTTAACGGAGCCAAATCCTTTTGGCTATACAGCTCAATAAATTCCTTCACCAGTATCACAGAGGTAACTCCATCGGATATGATGTGATGCATATCGAACATCAGCAAATGTTTTTTCTCCCCTATTTTCACAAGCTCTGCCCTAAAAAGGGGTGCAGTTCCAATATCAAATTCTCTTATAAAATCCTTGATTATATCTTTTGCCTTGTCCGCATCCGCTTCTTTATACCCAAGCTTAAAATCCACTTGCTTATGAACCCTCTGAACAGGTTCGCCATTACGCAATTCAAAGGAAGTTCTCAGTATTTCATGTCTGTCAATGAGTTTTTTAAACGCCTTTTCAAAAGCCTTTAGGTCTATATCGCCTTCAACAGTCAGTACTCCGGGCAAATTATAAGTTGTGCCGAGATTTCCCATTCTCTCCAGAATGAATAAACGTTTTTGCGCCGAAGATACCGGATACACTGCGAAATCTCCTCCCGGAGCTTGGTAATCCTTTTCTGCGAGATGAACAATAGAGGAATATATATTTTTTCCCGAGCCCTCTATCTTTTCTGCAAATTGCCTGATGGTAGGAGCTTTAAATATCTCTCCCAAGGATATCTGGACATTAAACTCCTTATGTATCCTTGACACAAGAATAGCAGCCTTTAACGAATGACCTCCCAGTTCAAAGAAGTTATCGTTGACCCCGACTTTCTCGCATTCTAATACCTCCTGCCAAATTTGAGCAAGTTTCTTTTCAGTTGTGCCCACAGGCTCCACATATTTCACTCCGGTGTTTATACTGCCCGAAGGTACGGGAAGTGCCTTTCTGTCAATTTTTCCGTTGGGTGACAGAGGCATTTTATCAAGCCTTATGAAGTAAGACGGAACCATGTATTCCGGAAGGCTTTTCGTTAAATGCTCCCTAAGCTCTGAAGGAGCAATTTCCCTGTCCCCTGTGATA
>NZ_BAVR01000139.1 GCF_000521465.1 Acetivibrio straminisolvens JCM 21531 | reverse complement strand
ACTTTTTACAATCAAATCCCGCCTTTTAACTATCTGCCGTATTGTCCAGAATATATCCTCATGTTTGGCATCCTGCAGAGTGTCTACCATATCCCGGAGAACCCTTGCCACACAATAGGCATCATAGGAGTCATCCTTGTAAATGATAGGGTTTGCAAGCCTTACAGCGCTTGTATATGCAGGGTTTACGTGCTTTACTTCAAACTTCCTGCCCACCAGATAGGCAGCAAGGTTTCTGCCAAAGCCTCTGGTATCTTCAAGTCCGAATACAATTTCCTTTGTGCCGCAAATCTTCCTAACATCCTCAACAAATGCAGGGTATCTGGATGGTCTATTCTCAAAGTTAATCTCACCCAGTTTATTCATCCAGCAATCTATAACAACTGCACAGTGGGTATCCTTGTGCATATCAATTCCAACAAAGCAGGTGTTTCGTTTATGATAAATATTTATCCTCTCCTTTTCCAATGTCTCCACCACTCATACCGGCAACCTCAATTTAAGAGCGTTAGATTCGATTAGGGACATTTCTTGTAAAGAAGTGTCCCTTAACCTTAATCCTCGCAAGGGAACGCCAACCTATCTATTCCTGGTGTGACAAATTACGTGATTTAAGGCATCACGAGCCTTAGTTCAAATTTCTTAATGTTCTTCTACTGCTTCGCTTGGACACTAATTTCTTAATGCTTCTGACCAATAAATTTCTGTATTGATAACTGCTGCAACCTTTCAAATTCCTCTTTACTTGCCCCTTTTGTTTCAATAAAGCTTACGGCTGCAACCTACGCTTTTACGTTTCAGGGAGCAATACAGAGGCCTTTTTACTGGCTACTAAACCTTTTTCCAGCCTTTTGCTTTTAGGCTTTCCTGTGTGTAATCTTCCGGCCTGTAGTTCTCCAAGGTTTTTCTGCACTTGATGTTTTCGTACAGAATTAAATCCCCTTTGAGAACCAGCTTCTTTATCCAGCCGCTGGGCAACAATTTTTCCCATACTTCACATTGAATACCGGCAAAATACAACTCCAGCGCCCTTTCAATAATGGCATTGGCACCGGACAAACCCTCTTCTTCGGCAAGTGCTTGGCTTGATTTAATAAGGCTTCCTCTATGGTTGTGGTAATCTTTGCTCTCACGCTTTCACCCCTTCCTACGGTTAAAGCCTTCACTCCGCAGTAACATTCATCACTCTGAACCGCTGATATAGCAAGTCAATTATGCTTGTAAATGCAATATTTATAAGCTTTTAATGGTTCGAAGCATTCCAGTGGGTAGGAGAACTACCCACTGTTAAATAGTCTGTTAAGCAGGAGCAGAGCTTCCTATTTTCTCATTTTGGGCGGTTTCACCCTAAGTATTGCTTAGGCTCAAATTGGGTTCTGTGGCAATAATATAAGCCGCAATCACCTCAGCTAATATGAGTTCAATGGTGGCTTTGGCTAAAATTTCCGCAGACTATCTTGCCTCCAGAGCCACTGCCCATGAGAGTGTTGCTCCGTTTTTCGGTGTTATAGGTTTATCCCAGGTTCCCTGACCATCTACACGCACAATCACCCTGTAGTCGGTCATATCCTCCATCCAGCCTGGAACATTGGAGCGGTCAAGAGCGATCTCTTTCCTCATGCCTATGGCATACTGGCTAAGGTCTGCGAGGATTAAATCTCCCTTAGCACCCAATGCGGGGCATTTCTCAGTGAATAAAACCTCTTTACCCAGAAGTGTGAATTTCCCGCTCTCTTCCCTGAATACCGGTATCTGAGCGCCACCGGTACCAATGGTAATGGTCATGGTAAGTAGTTGTGGTATTACTGATGGATTGGCAAGCCATACTGCATTGGTAAAACAGGATGGAGCGA
>NZ_BAVR01000140.1 GCF_000521465.1 Acetivibrio straminisolvens JCM 21531 | reverse complement strand
GAGTATTTGGCTGTAAGCATTTCCGTGTTATACATAAACATATGTAAAAACGTAGCATAAATTATGCTTTGATTATCCCTTGGATATCTTTGTATACCTTTTTCCATATCATCTTTCAGAATAACAATCTTTTTTTTACTTTTACAAATTCCTTCTTTGTCATATTCTATTGTTTCTAATAAATAACTTTCACTGCATAACGGATCTCTCATACCATCATCTCCTTTTCATTTGTTATTTATGGCCAGAATCCAATTATTTCACCATTGCTGTTTAACCTATACGTCGTTACTTTTCCATCCTTGCCAACTCGTGATAAAACTTTTTCTACTGCACCGTTGTTTAATGCTTCTATTATATCATCTTTCAGTCTTCTATCACCATTAACTGCTTGTAAAATTCTTTTACCTTGTTTCTCACGGAGCCACTCATCCGACATTTGTTTTATGCCTTTTTTCGTTTTCCCCAATTGTGCAGTATTAAACTTTGACTCATCAATCACATATTTAATATTTGAATTAGGATTCTTGTTTACATATATACCATCTATCCCTTTTGTGATTTTATCATCCGGTGATGTCGGAACTTTCCCTCCTATCTGTTCCAAATCATATCCTACTTCCTTCAATTTTGGATTATTTATAAGATTATCATCCGCTCGATATTCTCCATAATTACCCTTTTGCTTGTTACTGGCGGTTTCCAAATCCAGATTTTCAAAGGTAGTTTTAGGATTATAATTCGCATTATGTACCAATATCCCTTTATTCCCAACATGATAAGTATGAAAGTCATCAACTTTAAAGTTGTAAACTTTCACAGGTTTACCAGTTATTTCGAGCTTTTTCTCTTCTACCACCAAAACATTGCCTTTTGAATCAACCAACTTGTCTCCGACTTGCAGATTCACCGCTTCAACAAAGCCAACATCTTTTACATAAAATGGATGGTCAACGGTTGTTTTGATTACTTCGCCTCCAATTCTCAAATGCAAAAGCTCCGTTGTCTCTCTCACATATGTCTCAAGCACTGTCTTCTGGCTACTTCAAAAGTCTCCGGATTCGCCGCAATTACCTTATCTCCTACCTTGATATTCTCTATCGCAACCAAGCCTGCCGCTGTCAATACCATCGTACCCGCAACAAAGCACTTCATTGTAGATGCCGCCCCGGCACTGAAAACAGCCAGCGCGTTTACTGCAATCTGGAATCCATTGTAAAGTGCATTGGAATGCAGCTTCCGGTTAAATTCAACCAATGCGTTGGATGGATCAAACAGCGATACTCCCATTGCCAGCATGTCAAATCCGTCCATACCCAACGAAAGGGCTGCAGTTACTTTCGAAGTAACATTTATTGCTTTTCCTACAGTGCTCATGCATTGGATGCCTTTCCCTGCCGCTGCTCCCAAAGCACCAAGCCCGGCACATGCCGCTCCTGTCACCGCTCCGGAAACCGCTCCGCTTAAAGCGCCATCCGCAAATCCTTCTAGGAACGAACCTCCATTTATCGCCGCAGCTATTCCTCCGACTGCTCCTCCTATCAAGCCTCCGGCCAATGCTCCCCAGAACGCTCCTGCCAGTATAACTCCCAATACTCCTCCTGTCAGCGCCGCTGCTATTCCCAATCCTGTGATAACTACTGCGGCAGCCACTATTTTAGCAATGGATTTCCAATTATCTTTACACCACTCGGCAACTGCTTTGCAGCCGTCCTTAAATTTTTCCCAGCCGTTTTTCTCACATTCTGGTTTTAAGTAATAGTACTCTTTATAGAAATCTTCTTTTCGCTTATTGATAAGCTCAGCAACTTCACCGTCGATACGGACTACTTCGG
>NZ_BAVR01000141.1 GCF_000521465.1 Acetivibrio straminisolvens JCM 21531 | reverse complement strand
TCCTTATAATAACTTTTAATTTCTCGCATTTTCTCGTTTAATCTTAGAATTTCATATCAATTCAAAAAATTAGTTTGGACAAAAATTGAATGTTAGTATAATAGTGGATTATACTAGGTAGCCTTCGGCTTGACTGTGCTTTTTTCACTATCACGCCAATGGCTTCCACATGTCTCTAGCGACAAACCTCCTATTTCTCACTGGGTCATGCCCTAAATTCCTTCGTACTGTCTTGTCCAGAGGTGGAATGTCAGTCTTGCTCCTTAACTGGGTCGTGCCCTAATGGAAAATATTCAACCTGACTATCCCGGCTCTCAATTGTTAATACTCTTCTATAATCAAACGTTATACTTCTAAATCCCTTATTTTAACCTCTAATTCTGATATCTACAGTCATTGATTTCAGAATATTTAATTGCTATTAGAACTAATATTCATGTCCTAGGCTACTCTTTTTATATCTTTCATCATTTTTTCACCATTGTAATTACTTCCTGTTTTCAATATTGCATAAAATACTCTTATCAACTTGCCACATAATGCTACTATTGATTGCATTTTCTTTAGTGGTCTATTTTCCCTATTGATATAGTACAAGTGCAATTGCCTAAATTCAGCGTTTCTTGCTACCAATGGTAATACTGCTTGAAATATCGCATATCTACCGTCAGAGCGTCCCCTTCGAGTTATTGTTGTTTTTCCTTTATGCTTGCCAGAACTGTTTTCTCTTAGGTTTAGTCCCATTAATTTAACTATTTGTTCTGGTGCATCAAATCTGCCAATATCCCCAACAGCACCTAGAAAACCTGCTATTGCAACTATTCCTATACCTTTAATTCCTAAAAGTTTGTTTGCATTTGGTACTTTATTTACTTGCTCTTCTACTTTCTGCATTATAACTTGAAGTTTTCGTGCATAAATCTCATATTCATCCAGAAGAGTACTAATTTCAAGCACTGCTGATTCTAAACCATGCTTTAAACCAATTGATTCTTCTGCTGCTTTTATGAGCTTTCTGGCATGTTTATTACCAATTGCTCTCTTAATTGTTTGTTTCCAAATGGCTACTATTTTCTCTTCTCCCATTTCAATTACTGCCTGGGGAGTGGGAAAATACTTCAACGTAAGTAGCGCAGCCTTCCCATTCCATTTCTTAAAAACAGTATTAAACTCAGGAAAGTATATTGCCAGCCATCTCTTTACCCTATTTTGTATACTTATCAACTGTACAACATTTTGCCTGCGCAGTTCCATAAGATTTCTTATTTCTCGGTATACACCTTCTGGCATATACGGAATCAGATATCTTCCGTCTTTGACCAGCATTGCTATTGTTTTTGGATCCTTTCGGTCATGCTTACTTGGTGTGTTATCATCTAGCTCTTTAGAACGCTTTACGTGATATGGATTAACCATACCAAATTCTACGCGCATGTTCTGCAAATGACATCCAAAACCATACCAGTAATGACCCGTAGGTTCCATTCCAACAAATGCTTTTGTCTTGTTATTTTTCTTCATCAACTCTGTAGCCCAGTTGTCAAAAGCATTGAAGCCTTCTCTGTTGTTCTCAAACCTGAATGCTTTATTAGAAAATTCAAATCCTCTAAAATCGAAAGCTCTAGCGTAATGAATCTCGCTACCGATATCTACTCCTATCACCATCGTTTCAGATGTAATTTGCATTAACTTCTTATTTTGTGTACAATTCATATTAGTTACCCTCCGTATATTTGATTTGTGCCTTCACTTGCCGTGCTTCAGCACACTTCATATTGTACGGTAGGGTATCTATTTTTTCAAAGATCATTTTTCTTACTTACAGGAATGCTCC
>NZ_BAVR01000142.1 GCF_000521465.1 Acetivibrio straminisolvens JCM 21531 | reverse complement strand
TATCTATTATTAGCTTTGAAACTCGTGAAATCATGGACGATGATTTCATATAACGACCCGCTTCTCCGACGCCGATGAACTGAACCCGCGAATCCCTTATTCTTTGGCGGTGCTTGCACCCGGTGAATCTGTGTGTGCGCACATGCTTCATGCTTATACTCCAGAGACTTGGCTTCATGCTCTGCCCTTTACAAAAAAACGTTGTTCTCTTATATATAGCACATGTCTCTTTATTCATAGAAACCATGGACAGCCTACCTTTTACATTCTATTTTTTTAAGTCCAATCGGCCTAATATCAGGTTCAATAATACAACTATCTTGATTCTTCGATTCAATAAATTGCTTATATAACTCTTCCTGTTTCAAGCTATGAGCTACTTTTTTCTGTTTTTCCTTTCAAACTTTCATAAAACTTGTTTGTTTGAATATGCATTATACATCTGTAGTAGTAAAACTCGCATGTCCAAGTAATTCTTCATCAACTAATCTCAGTAAATACATTTTTATGTAATCTCTATTTATATCGCCCACACTTTTCTTTTAAAAGTTTAGTAATCTTTAACATGTCCTATATAAGCTTTTTGTTTTTTTCTCTGTAGCTTTGAAGCATTAACTCATTTTTTAAGTTAACCAACACATCTTTATTGCACTCATTATTTTCAAAAATAATATTGTCTTTTCCAAATATCCTGATTAATAAATTAATTGTACTTTTGTGCCATGTACTATCCACATTTTATCAAACTCTACCCACTTTCGTCCACAAACTTTTCTAATCTTCTCAAGATTATCCACCAAATAAGGTAATTTTATAAAAAAAACCTTCTAAATGCTTATTTACATGCACTAACATAAAAACTAACATCTACTATACTTTACTGAACATTAGTTCGTTATAACAAAAATATATATCCATATAATATAAAAATCAATTCTAGAATAAAATTCTAAATCTTTTAATTCTTTAACGGATAAGTCAATGCATGTTTTTACAAAAACCTTAGAAGTATATATAATCATACTTATATAATAGGTAATTAATACATACTTATTAATAAATCAACTTTCGCAAGAAACTACTATAGCTCTACTTTGATATAATCGAGCAAAGAAGAGACAAAGACTAATGCTCCCCTTAAATAGACATGACTATTGAACAACCTCCGAAACGGAGGTATTTTTTTAGGAAGAATAAAAATGTAATTTTATAATATTTAAAGACTTCTACAGTAAAATAGCAGTCTTTTGCACTACCAATTTCAATGAGGCTTAAAAAGCTCGGTTCCAAAGGACTTAAAAAAAATTAAATTTAAAGTTTGTCTTGCAAATATTTAATTTTGCTTTTAAGTTCGCGCCTAGTTTCATCTTTGCTTTGTTGTTCCTCGTTAAAAGCAGCCAAAGCAGCCATAAGACCAATAACATCGCCAATAACCATAATGACAGCTGAAATAATTGCCAACTGTGTGGAACTTAATTTATTACAGGACAAAATAATCACTCCATAAATATATTGTTAATCATTTATATTCAGAGAATATAAGAGATGTGAATAATGATATGTTTTTGCGCAATCTGAAAGACCCTTTTCTATTCATATGGCAGCCACCAATGTCCGTAAGTGGGTGCACCGATATAACAATTGCCGGTCTTATTGATACCTGTCGCATCAACCGAAAGAGTTACTTATCACGAGAGCAGAAGCAAGCTGCGATCGAAGCCTTGAAACTTAGCATTAAGTTATATTTACAACTTAGAAACTTTCTAAAATCCCCGGAATCAATCCGGAGCCTTGCTCATTTAAA
>NZ_BAVR01000143.1 GCF_000521465.1 Acetivibrio straminisolvens JCM 21531 | reverse complement strand
TGAAAAATTATAAAATGGAGACTTAAAATATGGAAGAGAAACTTATATATGATATAGAAATATGTGCAGTAATATTTGGAGCAGATAAAACAATATTAAATTTAGATATAGGCAATGGCTTTAAATTTAGGGAGATGACCATGATTCCTAATATTGATGAGTTGGATAAGATTTTTGAAACAGATGCAATGGGTTTGAGGAGAGATTATGAGGCTGCCAAAATTGATGATAATTTAAATCTTATATGTATTTATAAAAGTTATTCAAATGAGTTTGTGAAAAAAGAAGTGTCAGATGAGTTTGAGAAAATAACCAATAATACTTTGAAATATTTAGATGATAAGATTAGAGGGATTCGCTTATTATTAGAAGGACCAGTTCGCTTTAAAAAATTAGCTATTAAGATACGTCAACAAATGCCTATTCAAGTTGAAAAAATAAATATGAGCTTTAAAAGAGTTGCTTTGATACCAATTTCTGAAGCTATGCATTCAACAGAAATATCAAAACTAAAAATTGATGAGATTAGAGTTGATGAAATAAATAGAAAACTGAAAAGTTTAAAATTTCCTATTTCAAATGAGTTACTTAATAATTGTCATCGTTACTATGACTTGTCATACCATCGTGAAAACTGTATTGCAATTACATTACTGACAACATGCTTGGAAATGTTATTTTTGAACAAAAAAGAAAATGCCAAAAAAGAAAGAGTCGCAAAAAGATGTTCGGTTCTTCTATATGATAATAAAGAAGATAGACTAGATTGTTACGCTAGGCTATTAAAAACCTACAAAAAAGATCAGATTTTGTACATGAAGGAACTCATGAAAGTATAATTGATGATGATATACTATTTTTACGAGAGTGTGTAAGAAAATCATTAATCTTTTTTTTAGAAGCTAAGAAAGACAAAAAAGAAATCCTAAAAGAGTTAAGAAGTAAAATAGAGTTACTTAATTATTTGTAAATAAAAGCCTCTGAAGACTGTCCGAGGACGTCTCATATTTTTACGTTATGTCAAAAATGGTGAGTTTAGCTGGCTGACTTAGTTTTTTTACCGCTAAATAATTCAACAATACTGATTAGAAGGGTCGAAATGAACTTTCAATATAGGATGTATTATAGTTAATCAATCATGTAATAATGAAATTCCGGTTAAAGAAATAAAAAAATTGATAACTGAATTAGGTTGTGAAAATGAGGATTTAATAGAAATGATTCGTTATTTAGAAGCAGTCAAATAAAAGTGGTTTTCTTTAAAAAGAATATTTATTAAATGTAATCCGGACAGAATTAAGCGTGGGCTTAAAAAATCTTCAGAAGGGCTTTGCGATGTTTTTGGCAAGTATAAATCCGAGCAGTGCGGAACTTAATTTTCCGAGCACCCCCCATTCCATTATTGGGATTTCGTGGTTGAGTGTGTGAGTCTGTAACTTTGTCCTTGAAAAACAAGCAAATGACTATGGTGAACCAACCTATCAATAATTGCACTAGTCTATAATGATACCAGAAATTAAGACTGACAAAACAGCAGAAATAAGTTAGAATGGAATCATGGAAAAGAGAAGAAATTTTACACCAGAAGAAAAAGCAAAAATAGTTATTGAGGTCTTAAGAGAAGAAAGAACACTGAATGAAATTGCTGCCGAATACGAAA
>NZ_BAVR01000145.1 GCF_000521465.1 Acetivibrio straminisolvens JCM 21531 | reverse complement strand
TATTTCTACAGTGATTTTATCAACTACGTAACTATTCTACTATGTAACGATCTATTTGACGCTTACCAACTACGCGACAATTCTACTATGTAATGAGCTATTTGGCGGTTACGAAGAAAAAAGCGGCTATCCGCAGATAACCGTCTTTATTTACAACTTAATGGATTTAAAACTATTTTCCTTTGTAAGAGTGTATTATGTTCTCATAATTTATATTTTTTAACTTCTTAATAGCATTGCCACATACTATGAGAACATCATGATGATTAAAACATATTAAATACTCTAAATCCCTATTAGTTAAATAAAACTCAAATCCGTAGGTTTCACCTAATACAGAAACCACATCATCGCCTTTATTAAAACAAAATGCCTCCTTTTCATCAGTAGGATTAAAAAACATAATAGTCTCAACATCACCAATTAACTCACCAAGCCATAACCATGCATCTTTGCTATTGACGCTTAAATCATCTTTAAGATGCTCCCATAATGGCATACTTTTACTCCCACCTGCAAATTTATCTATAACTTTGCTTATCATACGTTCAACTTCAATAGCTTCAACTTTCTCTATATTAATATTTAACGAGCTAGCAGCAGATAATATTTGCTCTTGTATATTCCACACAACTACACCTCCAGTTCTTTTGATTATCATCTATTAATAGGAACATCATCCACCAAAATATGTCCACGTATTGCACCCCCACTATTTCTCTTTCCACCCGTCTGATATCCAATATGAGGTACATCAGGACCATGCGTAGTATGTCCGATATCAATATTAACCTCTGCTCCATTTTTCGCTCTCCATTCAACTGGAAAGGACTTCCCATTTACATCTTTCGCCCATTCAGTTACTTCAAATTTTTCTTTTGGAACCCCTGTTCTTTTGAAAGCCTCTTCCAATGCGTCTTTATAAGTTTTTTCTGTACCTCTCCAATCAAGGTCTACATCGGGATTAAACGTATAGCCAGTCTTACTCGTTCCCTCACTACAAGGACTATAACTATTATATAATTCCTGTTACCATATCTCAATCAAAAAAGAATTATCTTCCAACCCTCGGTTTCCAGAATATAAAATCAGTTCTTGTCATCAGTCTTTTCATATGGCCTGTATTCTGTCCTGGTTTTCATCATACCGTAAATAATCCTCACAAGTCTTCTTGCCACGCACACAAGCGCCTGTGGCTTGTTCTTGCCCTCTTTAACTTTCTGCTCAAAATACTCCCTGAATACCGGGTGTCTTGGCTTTCCTGAGGCCGATACTGCTACCATCTGGATTGCGAGAAAGTGAAATATCGCATTTAGTGCCCTGTTGCCATTCCTGCATCTTTGGTCTTTACCCTTTCCGGCAGAGCTGAATTGCACCGGTGCCAAGCCCATAAACCGAGCCAGCTTGTCTGAGTCAGGGAAACGGTTAATATCCCCGATTTCAGATATAATCTGCACTTCTGTAACAAGGTCGATACCCGGCATTGTATGTAGCTTATAACCTGTCAAAGGTATCAGCTTTCTTAGTTCATCGTCAATTTCGGCTATCAACTCCTTTTTGTTCCTGATATCCTTTACAA
>NZ_BAVR01000146.1 GCF_000521465.1 Acetivibrio straminisolvens JCM 21531 | reverse complement strand
TTAAACAATTAGATCCAAACTTAGACTATATTAATCATGAAATAAATGATGGCAAATGCTATATAACGGTAGCTTCCAACCGCAAAGAAGTAACATGTCCATTTTGCGGCCGGCCATCATCCAGGATACATTCCACCTACAACAGAACTTTTCAGGACCTTCCAATACAAGGTAATAAGGTATTTATTATTATACGTAACAGAAAAATGTTTTGTGATAATCCTGATTGTAGTCATACTACTTTTGCAGAAAGATTTGATTTTATTTCCTATAAAGCGAAGAAAACCCGTCGTCTTGAGGATGAAATTGTACGACTGTCAATAAATTGCAGTTCCGTTGCAGCATCAAAAGCTCTAAAGGAAAATGTTGTGGATATCGGCAAAAGTACAGTTTGCAATCTCTTAAAAAAAAAGAAACACCGGTTGTTGACAAAAAGACAGTAACAGCTGTTTGCATTGATGATTTTGCTATTAAAAAGCGAAAAAGCTATGGGACAATTATGATAGATATTTTTACGCATCAAATACTTGATATGATTGACTCAAGGGATTATGAGACTGTTTGCGAGTGGTTAAAAACATATCCAAATCTTCGTGTGATATCAAGAGATGGATCTGTTATCTATAATAATGCAATTGCAAATGCACACCCGGAAGCTTTACAAATAAGTGACCGTTTTCATTTACTGAAGAATCTGACTTCCTATATAACAGAGTATCTAAAAAAGAGATTAAAGCCGCAAGTTTTAATACAAGCTGTCAGTCAGGAAACTAAAGAGATAAAAACAATAAGACAGGCAGATGAAAACAGAAAACTTACATTGAAAGAAAAATATGAAAAGATAAAACAACTCCTATTAGAAGGAAGATGTAAAACAGAAATTTGCCGAAGCTTAAATATGGATGTACGAGCTTACGATAAGCTAATGGCAATGACGGCTGAAAAAAGGGAAAAGTCATTCCAGACAAAAAAGATGATCATACATGAAGAAAGAGTAAAGCAAAAAATGGAACGTGTAAATGAGGTGCGGGAGTTAAAGAGAATAGGTTTGAGTAATAGAGAGATATCCAGGCGTACCGGGCTTAATAGAAAAACAGTTAGCAGATATCTTGATGAAAACTTTAATCCGGTCCATGCTGCCTATGGCAAAAAGAGAAATGGGAAGCTGACACCATATATAAAAGCGATTGACGAATACCTTGAGAAAGGGATTATGGGTTCATATATTGAGGAAAAGATACGCGAAATGGGATATGAGGGTTCATCATCAACTGTGCGGGATTATATAACAGACTGGAAGAAGCGGAGAAAAAAATATTACGATAAAAGTAGGGAAAATGGGACAAAAACAGAAACAATAAAAAGAGAAAATATATTAAAGCTATTGTACCAACCAATAGAAAAAGTAAAAATAATTAGTAAGAAACAATTTGAAATGATATGCAAAGAATATCCGTTTTTTAAAAAGATATACAAAATAACATGGGAATTTAAGAGTATGCTAACTGATAAAAATATTGATGTTTTGGATAAATGGATGGAGGGAG
>NZ_BAVR01000147.1 GCF_000521465.1 Acetivibrio straminisolvens JCM 21531 | reverse complement strand
TTTGTGCAGCAGTGTAGTGCAGACATTGACTGGAATGTAACCAGCTCAATAAAACAGGAGTACGAACAAGACCGGGAAGCGGCACGCCAAGGAAAACAAGGCCAGGCATTTTATAACAAAGTAGTATTTGCAACAGATAAAAATCTCAGAAGTTATGATTATCCAATAAAATCGGGCTACTATTTTAATCCGGCGGGTAAATATACTTTTGAGGTTACAACCGTTAACTACAAGACCGGCCAGGGTAAGACAAAAGAGCATGAGGAGCTGGTAAATGTGTTAATTAACTCCTTTAGATATGAATCAAACTTGATATATATTAATGGCAGCAACCAGGCTGTGAACATTGCAAATGGATCATACAAAACTCCGGGAATATTGACTGCAAAAAACAACAAAGGTATTGGCGGCAAGGAACTGATAAGTGTAAAGACTACAGAATATAAAAATATAGCAAATGAAATACCTTACTATTCTGATAAACCCTACGAAAATGAAAATGAAAACAAAAGCCATGACTTTTGGAAAATGTCTATGGAAGGTTATTCGTTGTCCGGAAGTCTGGACAGTTATACGAAATATAAATATCGAGAATATGTTGCCGGAAATCAGAAGGTATATGAAATAACCGAAACAACAAAGGTTGAAATTGTAGTAAACGGAGGTAATAATAAATTTTACACTCATCCAAGATGCCTGACGGTGAATACTATATCAGAGTTTGGCTGGACAACATAAACTTGGGTAAAATGTCCGGTGTTGACTATAGTTCAATAAATGATACGTTGAAGGGTGTAATTTTAGATAATATAAAGATCACAGTAAAAGGCTCGATATATGATGACATAAGCTGATTGTTGCCAGGAGCCTGAGAACAGCAATATGGCGTATTGGACAAGCCTATATAAATAACAATAGCAAGGTGAAAGTATGAATATTTTAAAAGAACTGCTTAAAAAGAAAGATGGGTCGTTAACTGTAGAGGCTGCAATTTCATTGCCGCTGTTTATGTGTGTGTTTTTATCCATAGCCTTTTTCATGAAGGTTGTGTATATACATAATAATGTGCAATATGCAATAAACGGCGCTGCCAATGAAGTTGCAACCTACAGCTATCTTTATTCAATTTCCGGCCTCCAGAAGGTGAATGATGCTATTACGGAAACAACGGATGAATATGGAACGACTGCATCAGAGCATACAAAAGAGATTCTGGAAGCTTTTGATGCCTTGGGAGATATTTCACAGCAGAGTCTGGAATCGTTTAAAGGACTGGCGGCAGGTGATACAACACAAATAGACAAGTTAAAGGAGTTGTATGAAGAAGGTAAAATTTCAGTGGGGACCGTCCAGAAAGTCATTGGTGAAGTAAAGGAGAATCCCAGAAAAGAGTTCATCAGTGTTGCTTCTTTGTTTTTCAGTGCAGGATATGAAAAAATCAAATCTGAATTGTCAGAGCCGTTAATTAAGCTCTTTATGAGAAAATACATTGACGAGAGAATATTCAACAGCAAGGGTGGACCGGGAGCTT
>NZ_BAVR01000148.1 GCF_000521465.1 Acetivibrio straminisolvens JCM 21531 | reverse complement strand
GGAAATACAAAAAAAGTGACAATAACGTTAAACGGAAAAAAAGTAGTGCTTCAAATAGGGAATAAAAACTATGAAGTAAACGGACAACAGAAGCAAATGGATACAGTGGCATTATTAAAAGAATCGAGGACATTTGTACCTGTGAGGTTTGTGAGTGAAGCATTGGGAGCAACTGTAAAGTGGAATGCAAATATAAGAACGGTGTATATTGACATGAATGGTGATGTAGCACCTTCTCCTGAACCGACAGGAGGAGCAGTAAAATATTATGATGGAATAGCATTTAATGATGTTACCGATGTTGACCAGTATGGAAGAATAGAAATTGAGAAATTAAAGGAGTTTTTGCTCAAGTTAGCCGAACAATTGAGATTTGTAAAAGAAAACGGAAAATATTATATTGAATGCACTTATCCGGCGAAACCCGAAGGTTATGAGTGGAACTTAATAATAAGAATTTATAATAAAGATAATTCATATGAAGCATATACTCCAACTACTCGTGTTCCTGACTGTAAAATACCTACAGAAGGGTCATTTAAAAAGGAAGCAACAGCTATTAAGGATATAAATAGCATTAGTTTCTTTAATGTAACTATTTCATTAGATCATCCTAAAACAGGTAGTTTAGGTAGATTAAATATAGTTTATTCTATGGATAAATCAGATATTTGGGCAACTTTTGTTCCTAAGTCAGGAACGATACCTTCAGAAGAATATAAAACGTTTAATTTTAACAAAATGTTCCAATGGTAAACAGAATTGGGGGTAAAGAATGAGCAAAAGAATTTGTTGGATATTAGTAATTATGATAATATCCTCAACTATTATTTGTTATTCAAATTACGATGGTGGGATAGTTAATGCAGAAAAATTAAATATTGTTGAAGTGATAATAGATGGGATAGATGATGAACCAAAAAGTAGGATTATAGGTTCATGTGGTCCCTTTAGGAAGGCGATTGAATTATGGCACTATAGTGGAGGTTACTGGAAATATAATAATTTAGTGATAAGAGATGAAGGTTTGGGTAAAGGTCTTGTTAAAGAAGAAGAACTTGAAAAAGCAATTAATGAAGAGATTACGTTTGAATATGCTATTGACTCGGAACTTTATAAAAGGTTAATAAAAGAGGGAGATATAAAGGTAGTATGCTCAACACCTTTAATAGATGAAAATACTATGGAAAATAAGTCGATTTGTGATTTATTTTATGGTACCCCAACAATAGAAATTAAGAATGGTAAAATATATTTTTCTGCGAAACCCAAATTTCATTTTTATAATGAGACATCTTATTATGAGATAATAGGAGATCAACTTAATGTAATAATACCTATAGTTGACCCAGATTATGGATACAATACATACGCAATTTGGAAGAGAACTAAACCGGAAGATTGGGGAGGGGCTGTAGGGTATTTTGACAAAAATGATATATTTGCTTTTGCACCTCCCGAATCCGGGAAAATTGCACCGGCACAAATAAAAAATGCCTTGGGTCACTTAATTGAAGGTTTT
>NZ_BAVR01000149.1 GCF_000521465.1 Acetivibrio straminisolvens JCM 21531 | reverse complement strand
TCATGAAATAAAGGATGGCAAATGCTATATAACAGTAGCTTCTAACCGCAAAGAAGTAACATGTCCATTTTGCGGCCGGCCATCATCCAGAATACATTCCACATATAACAGAACATTTCAGGACCTTCCAATACAAGGTAATAAGGTATTTATTATTATACGTAACAGAAAAATGTTTTGTGATAATCCTGATTGTAGTCATACTACTTTTGCAGAAAGGTTTGATTTTATCTCCTGTAAAGCAAAGAAAACCCGTCGTCTTGAGGATGAAATTGTACGACTGTCAATAAATTGCAGTTCTGTTGCAGCATCAAAAGCTCTAAAGGAAAATGTTGTAGATATCGGTAAAAGTACAGTTTGCAATCTCTTAAAAAAAAGAAACACCGGTTGTTGACAAAAAGACAGTAACAGCTGTTTGCATTGATGATTTTGCTATTAAAAAGCGAAAAAGCTATGGGACAATTATGGTAGATATTTTTACGCATCAAATACTTGATATGATTAACTCAAGGGATTATGAGACTGTTTACGAGTGGTTAAAAACATATCCAAATCTTCGTGTGATATCAAGAGATGGATGTGTTATCTATAATAATGCAATTGCAAATGCACACCCGGAAGCTTTACAAATAAGTGACCGTTTTCATTTACTGAAGAATCTGATTTCCTATATAACAGAGTATCTAAAAAAGAGATTAAAGCCGCAAGTTTTAATACAAGCTGTCAGTCAGGAAACTAAAGAGGCAAAAACAATAAGACAGGCAGATGAAAACAGAAAACTTACATTGAAAGAAAAATATGAAAAGATAAAACAACTCCTATTAGAAGGAAGATGTAAAACAGAAATTTGCCGGAGCTTAAATATGGATATACGAGCTTATGATAAGCTAATGGCAATGACGCCTGAAAAAAGGGAAAAGTCATTCCAGATAAAAAAGATGATCATACATGAAGAAAGAGTAAAGCAAAAAATGGAACGTGTAAATGAGGTGCGGGTGTTAAAGAGAATAGGTTTGAGTAATAGAGAGATATCCAGGCGTACTGGGCTTAATAGAAAAACAGTTAGCAGATATCTTGATGAAAACTTTAATCCGGTCCATGCTGCCTATGGCAAAAAGAGAAATGGGAAGCTGACACCATATATAAAAGCGATTGACGAATACCTTGAGAAAGGGACTATGGGTTCATATATTGAGGAAAAGATACGCGAAATGGGATATGAGGGTTCATCATCAACTGTGCGGGATTATATAACAGACTGGAAGAAGCGGAGAAAAAAATATTACGATAGAAGTAGAGAAGATGGGACAAAAACAGAAACAATAAAAAGAGAAAATATATTAAAGCTATTGTACCAACCAATAGTAAAAATAATTAGTAAGAAACAATTTGAAATGATATGCAAAGAATATCCGTTTTTTGAGAAGATATATAAAATAACATGGGAATTTAAGAGCATGCTAACTGATAAAAATATTGGTGCTTTGGATAAATGGATGGAGGGATCC
>NZ_BAVR01000150.1 GCF_000521465.1 Acetivibrio straminisolvens JCM 21531 | reverse complement strand
ATTTGGATTGGTGACAACGAATCATCGAAATTTTGGCTTGGAGTATTAAATGATCTTAAGAACAGAGGAGTACAGGATGTGCTAATATTTTGCGTTGATCGACTGACAGGTATAAAAGAAGCGATTAATGCGGCATATCCAAAGGCCGAAGTACAACGATGCATAATACATCAACTTCGAAATTCCTTTAAATATGTATCATTCAAGGACATAAAAGCTTTTAGCAATGACTTTAAGGAAGTATATCGAGCGATTAACGAAGAAGTAGCATTAGAAAAGTTTTGTGAACTTAAGAACAAATGGGGAAAGGAATATCCATATGCAATGCGAAGCTGGGAAAATAACTGGGATGTGATAAGCCCATTCTACAAATTTCCCGAGGAAATAAGGAGAATAATTTACACCACTAACATCATTGAAGGATTGCATCGACAGTATCGCAAAGTCACAAAAACGAAAACGATGTTTCCAAGTGATAACTCACTAGAAAAGATGCTGTATTTGGCGTCAATGAATGTGGTAAAGAAGTGGACACAACGGTATAAGAACTGGGATAGGGTACTCAGCCAACTAATGATTCAGTATCCGGGTAGATTGGAGAACTATATTTAAAAGCATTCACCCCGCCGCCCTCAAGGGCTCGTCCTCACCGCCGGACGGGCTAGACCTCACAAAATTAAAAGCGGTGAGAAAAAGGACAGAATACCCTATTATAGACAATTATGTCCAAATTAAATCAAATTTATGTATAAAACTTGACAGAACTGACAATAATATATAATACAGAAATGATTTAAGGTAATATTCTGTAAACTTCAAAAATTCAAAATTGCTTGCTAAGAAGGATTACGAAAATTTCGATAGTCGAGTAGACAGACATCTCACGACATCTGCCCCTCACAGAACCGTACGTGCCAATTAAGGCATACGGCTCTTCATACAATCATTCTCTTTCGCTGTTTAACCCATAATGTTCACATAAATTCTTGGATTCGGTAGTGGATTTAGTCTGAGGCATTTTTGAAACTTCTCCTTTGTAAAACTTTTTCTTTGGCTCCTTCTGTTCAGCCACTTAAATAATATTTTCACGATTTCATATTTAAATTGCTGTAACATTGGATAATTGTCCGTAATTCCGTAATAGTGAAAGTGCCCAGTAAGAATGGCCTTAATCCTTTTAAATATACTATAGATTGATAGCTCGTTCCTTACTGACTTGACCCATTGCTTGACGGATTTCACCTTCGCCCAGAACTTTTTCCTACTTGTTCGCCTTTTGACTCTGAACTTGCCCGATTTACTTGTAGAGCAATAATGCGTAAATCCAAGAAAATCAAACGTTTCCGGTTTGCCCAAGCCTCTCTCTGCTCTGTTTAACGCTGCAAATCTGCCAAATTCTATAATCTTCGTTTTATCTTCGGCCAATTCAAGTTTGAATTTATCAA
>NZ_BAVR01000151.1 GCF_000521465.1 Acetivibrio straminisolvens JCM 21531 | reverse complement strand
CAACAACAATTACAAATGAAATTATTGATAAAACTAGAGAAAAGGCTAAAAATGTGGCCAAAGAAGTGATTGACTATACAGAAAGTAAAGCTGAAGATTTTCTAAAGAAAGCAAGTACCACTATATCAGACTATATTGACTCAAAAATAGATCTATTAGTAGATAAGGCATTTACCAGTATTGAAAATCCTTTAAAAGAAGGCGTGTATTCTGCAGATGATATTTTTAATGATTTAGAGGTAAGTTTAAATGTTAGAGTTGAAGGAGAAGTTGGAGAGATACTTAATCAGATTAGTAATGAAGTTCAAGCTTTGCTTCTAGAACAAATAGAAGCTGTTGAAAACAGTACTATAGGAAGTTATGTTCCTGATACAATTAAAGGGGTTGATTATACAGACTTCTTTGAGGAATATAAAGATAGAAACCTTAAAGAGGCTATAGCTGAGCTGACTGCAGGACTTGTAGAAGGACGAGAGCTACTTGGTTATAGCGTGGATGAAACAAGTAAGAAAGTAAATAGCATGCTATTTAACACTATTCAGGAAGCAAAATGGCAAGTAAAATATAGTATAAAAAAGAAAATTGAGGGCTATAAAGAAAACTTAGTTAATAAGTTTAAAGAAACATTTAAGAATGTTGCTGACAAGGGGAAAGAAGAAGTCAATAAATTTATTGATTCTATCGGCAATACAAGTGATTCAGAGGTAATGAAGACAAACTTGAAGGGATCTTTCCTTTCTATGAAATATACTGATTACCTTAGGATATTTTTACTTTTCACAAACAAGGGTGTAAAGATGAAAAGAATAGCTGATTTGATACAAGTAAATATGAGGGCTGTTTCGGGAAGCAAAACTTTTAAAATATCAGAATGCAGTACATATATGCGTATTGAGTCTTCAATTTCTATAAAATACTTGTTTGCAACAAAACCTTTTATGCCAAAGGAACTAAGGACCGAAGATGGAAAAAGAATAAAGTTTGATGTTATCCTGTACAAGGGATATTAACATAAAATATAATTTTTTAATGGAAAGGGATGTTGAAAATGGTTAGAGTAAAATCAATATTAATAGCAGTAATAATATGTGCAGTATCTTTACTATCGGCTTGTGGTGGTAGGGGAGAAGGAAGTAATCAACCTTCTAACACGTTGAAACCAGACTCGACACAGAGTACACATGAGTCAGGAACTAAAAAAGAAAAGACTAATGCGGAAAAATTTTTGGATTATGCCATAGAGGCTGCTGATAAGAGAAATTTTACCAAGACAGGTAATTATGCAGGAATTATGAATACATTACATGATTTATACAAAGACGACATTGTCAATCCTTACACTAGAGCTACTTCACTTTATGTGATGAATAGGACTATATCTTATATTGAAAATGATAATATGTCCGTAACAAAAGGATATAGTGTTGACTGTGTAGTAAT
>NZ_BAVR01000152.1 GCF_000521465.1 Acetivibrio straminisolvens JCM 21531 | reverse complement strand
TAAAAGATTACGACTTTCCCATAAAATCGGGCTACTACTTTAATCCGGCGGGTAAATATACTTTTGAGATTACAACCGTTAACTACAAGACCAGCCAGGGTAAGACAAAAGAGCATGAGGAGCTGGTAAATGCATTAATTAACTCCTTTAGATATGAATCAAACTTGATATATATTGATGGCAACAACCAGCCCGTGAACATTGCAAATGGATCGTACAAAACTCCGGGAATATTGACTGCAAAAAACAACAAGGGTATTGGCAGCAAGGAACTGATACGTGTAACCACTACTGAATATAAAAATACACCAAATGAAGTAGTTTACTATTCTGATAAACCCTACGAAAATGAAAATGAAAACAAAAGCCATGACTTTTGGAAAATGTCTATGGAAGGTTATTCGTTGTCCGGAAGTCTGGACAGTTATACGAAATATAAATATCGAGAATATGTTGCCGGGAAGCAGAAGGTATATGAAATAACCGAAACAACAAAGGTTGAAATTGTAGTAAACGGAGGTAATAATAAATTTTACACTCATCCCAAGATGCCTGACGGTGAATACTATATCAGAGTTTGGCTGGACAACATAAACTTGGGTAAAATGTCCGGAGTGGACTGCAAAGCAATAAATGATACATTGAAGGGTGTAGTTTTAGATAATATAATAGTTACAGTAAAAGGTTCAATATATGATGACATAAGCTAATTATTGCCAAAAGTTTGAGAACAGTAAGATGACGTATTGGACGAGCCTGTATTAAATAGCAAGAGCAAGGTGAAGGTATGAATATTTTTAAAGAACTGCTTAAAAAGAGAGATGGGTCGTTAACTGTAGAGGCTGCAATTTCATTGCCCCTGTTTATGTGTGTGTTTTTATCCATAGCCTTTTTCATGAAGGTTGTGTACATACATAATAATGTTCAGTATGCAATAAACGGTGCGGCAAATGAAGTTGCAACCTACAGCTATCTTTATTCAATTTCCGGCCTTCGTGAGGTGAATGATGCTATTACAGAAACAACTGAGGAATATGGAACAACTGCATCGGATCATACAAAGCAAGTTTTGGAGGCTTTTGACGCATTGGGAAATATTTCGCAGGAGAGTATAGAGTCATTTAAAGGATTGGCAGCGGGCGATTCGACTCAAATAGACAGGTTAAAGGAATTGTATGAAGAAGGCAAAATTTCAGTGGGCGTTGTTAAGGACGTTTTTGGCGAAGTAAAGGAAAATCCCAGGAAAGAATTCATCAGTGTTGCCTCTTTGTTTTTCAGTGCAGGTTTTGAGAAAATTAAGTCTGAATTATCCGAACCGATAATTAAGCTATTTATGAGAAAATACATTGATGAAAGGATTTTCAACAGTAAGGGCGGACCGGGTGCTTACATTGTAGTTAAAGAAGGACAAGACCCTTTAG
>NZ_BAVR01000153.1 GCF_000521465.1 Acetivibrio straminisolvens JCM 21531 | reverse complement strand
GGTGCTTCGCTATTTTGTGTGGGTAAATGATATGTAAAAATACAACTTTTATGGAAGTACAAAATGTTATATAATATATGCACATAATGAAATAGAAGGAATGGTGCATATATGTTTAACCAAGAATCTTTATTTACAGCAGCATTAATGATAAAAGAACCCTTATACGTAAAAAAAGTAGAATTTGATAAAGAAACAGGTGAACTTCATATTTATATAGATTTTAGAGCAGGTTCAAAATTTGAATGTCCAATATGCGGTGCGGAAGGTTTACCAGTACATGATACACACGAAAAAACGTGGAGACATCTAAATTTTTTTCAATACAAAGCATTTATACATTTTCGTAATCCCAGAAGTAAATGCCCTGATCACGGAATACATCTTGTTTCTACTCCATGGGGTTCTGGAACAGGATTTACTTTATTGTTCGAAGCGTTAATATTGCAACTTGCTATGAGTATGTCAGTAAAAAAAATAGCAGAGTTAGTAGGTGAAAATGATACAAGGATTTGGAGATTGATTCAAAGGCATGTTAATAATTCTTATGCTGTTGAAGATTATTCTGATGTTAAAAAAATAGGTATAGACGAAACTGCTAGTAAAAGAGGTCATAACTATGTAACAGTATTTGTGGATATGGACGAATCAAAAGTGATTTATGCAACTGAGGGAAAAGATTCTGAAACGATTAAAAGGTTTAAAGAAGAAATGCCGTATCATAATTGCAATCCTCAACAAATAGAAAATATTAGTTCAGATATGTCGCCTGCATTTAAGAAAGGATGTTTAGAAAACTTTCCATGGGCAGTTGTAACATTTGATAAATTTCATGTTATAAAACTAATGAATGAAGCGGTTGACAAAGTCAGAAGAATGGAACAAAAATTTGAGCCAGACTTAAAGTCAACAAGATTTTTATGGTTATATAATCAAGATAATCTTAAACAAGAACAATTAGAAAAACTTGAAACACTTAAAAATACAAATTTAAAGACTGCCAAAGCATATCAATTGAAATTGACCTTACAAGAAATATACGAAAATGCAACGGATAGAATAGAAGCAATGATTATTTTAAAAAAGTGGTACAATTGGGCAGTACGATGCAGGTTAGAACCTATTGTTGCCTTTGCTAAAACTTTGAAAAATAATTGGGCCGGAATTATAAATTATTTTGATACAAAACTTACAAATGCAGTTCTTGAGGGAATAAATAGTATTATACAAACTGTTAGATCAAGAGCTAGAGGTTTTCGAAATATTGAAAACTTTATTGCTATGATATATCTTTTGGCTGGAAAGTTAACATACAATTTTTCCAGTAATAAATGAAAATTTAGCGGAATTAATTAACTAATTAGTGTGTTTACCCACACAAAATAGCGAAGCG
>NZ_BAVR01000154.1 GCF_000521465.1 Acetivibrio straminisolvens JCM 21531 | reverse complement strand
TGCGAGCAATGCCGCATAGATGCCCTCTTCTGTCATTCCTCTTGCCCTCATGGTTCCGGCAAGGCTTGTCAGGGTACTGTTTCGGCTGCCTTCCTTAATCTCGGCTGCAATACTGCTACCTTCAAAGGGTGTAAGCAATACTTCCACCCTTTCCATGAGCTTTAATAACCATGCTGGAGCTTCTGCCGGGGTTCTGTCAAAGGGAGAATGTCTTTCTAACCATTGGTACTGATTACCGCTTACATGAATGCTTGGAGCCACGACAATCAGTCCACCTGTTGAACGCGTATCAAGTCCCGGTGCAAACTTTGTTTTATTAGGAATGCTCCTGCCTTGGGGGTATTTAAAGATATAGTGCCGACCTCCACTTCCTGTAACAGCAGTAACCGTATCCGGAAGTTTTCCATGTGTTGATTCAAGAGCCGATAGAGTTTCATCACCACCATCATCCACATCAAGTACCAGCCAGCCGGACTTCTCTCCTGTAGGAATGCCTATATTGGCATTGGGGGTTTTCGTCCACCATTTCCTTATTTGCTCAACATAAGCAGTGGAATTCTTGTACCAGCCGGTATATAGCGGATGCTTTCCCTTGCTGTCGCATTGTTGTCCCTTCTTGCAGGAGCAGGAGCCATCCTCACAAATCCAGTGCAGAGGTATAACCGGGATATTGGCTTCTGCATATTTTAATGCTGCGTCCATCATTGTCACTTTCAAATTCTCACCTCCTGTCGTGCTGGAAATAAATTGAGCCTGACAAATAGTTTTTAAGACTATCTGCCAGGCTCTATAGGTGAGTCATTCGCTCCCTTTGTGGCTCTGTGCCAGATTTATTCACTTTTTATCCCGCCTTTTTCTCCAGCTTCACTTCAAAAACCTTCCTGCATACCGGACATTTGATTTCAACATCAGCATAATCGGCATCAAATACCCTGTGATTGCAGTGAGGACAGCGGACAATGTACTTTTTCTTACTCACCTGCCTTCACCCCCGGCTTCTTTGGTTTCATGAGGCTTGCCATCTTCATCATCACAGGCTCTAATATCTCTCCAACCATGTAATGAACCATTGGTGAGTAATTCTCCTTTGTTTCGTCAAACAACTTGGAAAGAAGGCCATATAGATTCTTTATGTCCTCTTCTGTGGCATCTGCGGTACTGATTTCAATTAAAATTTTTGTTCCGTCACGCTTGGCAATATGGTCGCTCACATACTTCTCCAGAGCATATCTTGCTATGCTTGATGTGGTAACGCTTGCTTCCGGCATTTGCGCTTGCAGTTCATCAATGATGGCATCCAATTCATCAGACTGCCTTTGTGTAAGCCTTACCCGAAGCATACTATCCTTTTCTGTAGACATCATTGCACCTCCTGT
>NZ_BAVR01000155.1 GCF_000521465.1 Acetivibrio straminisolvens JCM 21531 | reverse complement strand
TTTCGCGCTTTGTCCTCAGCGCGACTTTTATATGTTATCATGCTGTCTTTACTTTGTCAATACTTTTTTTTTATTTTTTTATTTCTGTTTCTGAACGTCTTTATTTTTCGCGTGTCAGCGACAGCTTTAATAATATATCACCTAACCCAACTTCATTTCAACCGCATAGAATATCCGTTTTACATAACTATTTTGATTTAGATGTCGTTTTCTCGTGTATGCTTTGATATATTACCTAATGATTTGCTTTCCTCATATTTATGTACAAGTACAGCTATACACTTCAAATACTATAGAACTTCAATGTAAAAAAATTTTTCGCTTGCAAAGAAATTTTCTTGCATCGTCAGTATTTTAGCGGAGTACAAGACAGCTTGCCGCCTGAAAAGCAAATCGCTAACCGCTACATATAAGAAGTTGGGATGTCTGTTGACTCGTTATAAAGCACCTGTACAGAAAATAAATATGATGCTAAACTATTAATAAATAAAATACACTATATAGTTTATGCATCAAACGTATAATTGAGCTATTGTCGAACAGGCTATGACCTTCGGATAATGCAGCATAAACTATATATAAATCATCTTCTTAAATATATCTATTATTTACGGGAGTTGTTGATATGGAAAACCAAACAAACAATAAAATGATGAATAATTCCCACTTTCTTGCTTTCTTGTTTAGAATGAAATATATAAACCGCTGGAGCCTCATGCGAAATACCGAGGTAGAAAACATTGCCGAGCATAGTCTTCAGGTAGCAATGATAGCCCACATATTGGCCGTAATAAAAAACAAATATTATGGCGGAAATCTGGATCCAAATTATATTGCTGTCCTTGCAATCTTCCATGACTCCAGTGAAATAATCACCGGGGACATGCCCACGCCTGTGAAATATTTTAATCCGGAGCTCAAGGAAGCTTACAAAAATGTAGAATATATTGCAAACCAGAAACTTGTGTCAATGCTTCCCGAAGATTTTAAAGAAATTTATCAGGATATTTTCTTCCACAATGAAAGTGAGGAATGGTCTATAGTAAAAGCTGCAGACAAACTGGCAGCATATATAAAGTGCATTGAAGAAGAAAAAGCCGGAAATAAAGAGTTTGTAAAAGCAAAAGAAACCATATCCAAATCCATTGATGCAATAGAAAGACCTGAAGTAAAGTACTTTATGGATATATTTATGCGCAGCTTTTCTCTTACTTTGGACGAGCTGGAATATTAGCAATTTTTAGAATCTTTTTATCACTTCAAAACACCCTCAAAATTTTTTGCCATATCGAATAAATATAAAGTATAATATATATGTAAATATAATTTATATATAT
>NZ_BAVR01000156.1 GCF_000521465.1 Acetivibrio straminisolvens JCM 21531 | reverse complement strand
GGTTCATTGTAAAATTAAATGCAACAGGGCAAAAAAGTAGAACCACAGCGAGAAACCTAGTATGATATTTGTGTCCACAAAACACATACGGAGGTTATCGCTATGGCTCTTACTAAAGAGAATACCACACCTACACGTACTTTTAAACACTTATCAGAATTTGACAGAGGCAAAATTAAAGCATTACTGGAAGAAGGTTTATCACCGGCGCAGATTGCACGAAGACTAGGCCGACATCGTAGCACTATTGGTAGAGAAATAAAGCGTGGTACTACCGTCCAACGTCGTTCAGATTTGACCACGTATGAAGCCTACTTTCCCGAAACTGGTCAGGCAGTGTACGAGAGTAACCGCCTATCATGCGGAAAGAAGGTTAAAGCTCTACAGGTAGAACCCTTTCTACAGTATGCAGAAAAGATGATTTTGGAGGAAAAGTGGTCACCTGATGTGGTTGTAGGCGTTGCCAGACGTAAGGGTAAATTTGATAAATCCTCGATGGTCTGTACCAAGACCTTATACAATTACATCGATAAACGAATTCTGAATGTACGTAATATTGATTTACCACTAAAAACACGCAGAAAGCATAAGAAATCTGTTGTAAGACAACACAAAAGGCTACTTGGAAAAAGCATTAGCGAACGTCCTGAAAAAGTAGATAATCGAAAGGAATTTGGTCACTGGGAGATAGATACTTTTATAGGTAAACGCTCTAATGATAATGCTTTAATGACCCTTACGGAACGTAAAACAAGAGAACATCTGATTTATCTACTGGAAGAAAAGGATGCTGAATCTGTAAATAAAGCATTCAGCCAAATAAGAGAAAAGTCTGGGCCTTTATTTACACACTTGTTTAAAAGTATAACCGCAGACAATGGTTCAGAATTTGCTGGTTTGGATAGACAAGGGCTCAATGTATATTACGCTCATCCATATTCTGCGTGGGAAAGGGGTACTAATGAGCGACATAATGGTCTTATACGGCGGTTCATACCTAAGGGAAAAGCTATTAAGGACCTAACCCTTGAGCAGATAAAACGAATTGAAAACTGGTGTAATAACCTGCCCCGGAAGATACTGGGCTACCGTACACCGGCAGAACTATTTAACGACGAAATACAGCGTATACTTGAGATCGTTCCAGACATGCAGTCTGTTAGTTAAGGACATACATTCCAACCCTTTACGAGTATAACAGGCGGGTGAAATGGTATCAAGGGGAAAACCGCCCTTGACACCATTTCACCCGCCTGTTGAAGAATGGTTAAGGTTGGAATGATAAATATCATCAGGTTTCTTTAAAAAGTGTTGCATTTAATATTGCAATTTAA
>NZ_BAVR01000157.1 GCF_000521465.1 Acetivibrio straminisolvens JCM 21531 | reverse complement strand
TGCTTTAACCAATATATCGTTTTTGTCAAAGTAACCCAAAGCTCCTCCCCAATCCACCGCTTCGGTTCTTTTCCAAATTGCGTATGTATTACATCCGTATTCTGGATCAACTATTGGTATTCTAACATTTAATTTATCTCCAATTATTTTTTGAAAGGATGCGTTGTCTTCTGTAAAGAAATGAAATCTAGGCTTTGCAGAAAAGTATATCTTCCCATTTTCGACTTCTATTATTGGCCTAGCATAAAACAAATCTAAAATTGATTTGCTTTCCATAGTAACTCCGTCTTTTAATGTTGTTGAACATACAATCTTTATGTCTCCCTCTTCTATTAATTTTTTATAAAGTTCAGGGTCAATAGTATACTCAAACTTAATTTCTTCATTAATTGCTTTCTCAAGAGCCTCTTCATCCCTAATATTTCTAACTAAGTCTTTATCATCTATTATTAATCCCTTATATTTCCAATAACCACCACTATAGTGCCATAATTCAATTGCATTTGTAATAGGCCCATGTGTACCAATTATTTTGCCTTTTGGAGTTTCATCTATTCCTTCTATAAGGACTTCAATTTTTGGGGTCTCTGCATTTACTATACAATAATCATAGAAGCCTTGTATAAAAATGCTTTGTATTATCAATATAGACAATAGAATATAGATAATCTTTCTACACATAATTTTGCCCCCTAGACTCATTCTACCATTGGAACATCTTGTCAAAGTCAAATGTTGCCGAATAATTTTCTGAAGGTGTAGTTGCTGACTTTGGCACAAATTTGGCTCTCATATCTGATTTATCCATAGAGTAAACTATATTTAGTACGCCCAAACTGCCATTCTTCGGATGTTTTAATGAAATTTCAATATTAAAGAAATCCAAATTATTTATATTAGTAATAACTGTTGCCTCTTTTTTAAATGAACCTTTTGCTGGTATTAACCATTCAGGATTACGCTCAGTTGGAGAATATCCATCATTAGTCCCATCTTTGTTGTAAATCGTTATACCAAGACTCCATTCGTAACCTTCAGGTATTTCTGGATATGTACATTCAATATAGTATTTTCCGCCTTCCTTCACAAATCTCAGTTGATCTGCTAACTTAAGTAAAAACTCTTTTGATTTTTCAATCTTTATTCTGCCATAGGGGTCAACATCTGTTACATCATTAAAAGCTATACCATCATAATACTTTACCGTTCCTCCTGTCGGTTCAGGAGAAGGTGCTACACTACCGTTCATATCAATATACACCGTTCTTATATTTGCATTCCACTTCACAGTTGCTCCCAATGCTTCACTTACAAACCTCACCGGCACA
>NZ_BAVR01000158.1 GCF_000521465.1 Acetivibrio straminisolvens JCM 21531 | reverse complement strand
TCTATAATAAGTCCGTTCATCACAATCTTTACATCCCGCATAGTTAAGGCATAACCGATAATTGAAGCGACTTCGAAATAACATCCTGTGACTTTACATCCCGCATAGTTAAGGCATAACTGTTATCTGTATGTACCGGTTCCCTTCAACTTCATAACTTTACATCCCGCATAGTTAAGGCATAACGTATAATCCTTGTCGGGTATGGAAATCTGCTTACCCCTTTACATCCCGCATAGTTAAGGCATAACTTTGTGTGCCCAATCCATGAGTTGCCGGATTTCATCCTTTACATCCCGCATAGTTAAGGCATAACAAGAAAATTGTAAAAATGTTTCAATCCTTGTTGCAGCTTTACATCCCGCATAGTTAAGGCATAACGGCTTGATACTTCTACTTTCAGGAAAGCAATACTTCTTTACATCCCGCATAGTTAAGGCATAACCTTCTGCATTCCTGAAGTTGATTGCGTCCAACAAAGGACTTTACATCCCGCATAGTTAAGGCATAACCCAAAAGAAAAATTCGACTCAATCGCCCTCCACCACACTTTACATCCCGCATAGTTAAGGCATAACCATATCCAAGCGGATAATACCGAGTAACTATATCCGTCTTTACATCCCGCATAGTTAAGGCATAACAGTATTTTCCCATCTAATTCTCACCTCCTTCATACCCTTTACATCCCGCATAGTTAAGGCATAACCCTGCTATATACCCTTATCATGTCCCGCCTCCTCCTGTCTTTACATCCCGCATAGTTAAGGCATAACAATAACCTGTCGCCAAAACTTGCTTGCCGACTTATTCTTTACATCCCGCATAGTTAAGGCATAACCTCCTTGTGTGCCACGATAGGCAAGTTGCCGCTTCCTTTACATCCCGCATAGTTAAGGCATAACTGCATAGCCTTGTTTCCAGAGTTGCCTTGCAACTTTGCTTTACATCCCGCATAGTTAAGGCATAACCATACTATTTTCCTCCTTTTAGTTCTTCTAGTAATTCTTTACATCCCGCATAGTTAAGGCATAACTAACATGGCATTGATTTCATCAACACCTGCATTCCCTCTTTACATCCCGCATAGTTAAGGCATAACTCCTAAGGCCCGGATTTCTTTTACCAGCGAATAGCCTTTACATCCCGCATAGTTAAGGCATAACCAAATTTCGGAAATGTAAAATGTGATTTTTGGCAAACTTTACATCCCGCATAGTTAAGGCATAACCGGTATTGTTTGGTGATGTAAACCAACTTATCATGCCTTTACATCCCGCATAGTTAAGGCATAAC
>NZ_BAVR01000159.1 GCF_000521465.1 Acetivibrio straminisolvens JCM 21531 | reverse complement strand
CTGGAATGCAAATATAAAAACGGTGTATATAGATATGAATGGTAATGTAATACCTTCTGCAGATCCTGCGGAAGGAACAGTTAAGTACTATGATGGAATAGCTTTTAATGATGTAACAGATGTTGACCCCTATGGCAGAATAAAGATTGAAAAATCAAAAGAGTTTTTGCTCAAGTTGGCAGATCAACTGAGATTTGTGAAGGAAGGTGGGAAATACTATATAGAATGTACATATCCTGAAATACCAGAAGGTTACGAGTGGGGATTGGGCATAACAGTTTTCAGCAAAGATGGTACTTATATTACATATTCTCCAGTTGGGCGTAATCCAAAATGGTTAATACCAGCAGAAGGAGCATTTAGAAAAGAAGCTACAGATGTTACTAACATAAAAGATGTAGATTTTATTACTATTTTAATTTCATTAGATCATCTAAAAACTGAAAGTTTAGGGAAATTGAATATAGTTTATTCTATGGATAAGTCAGACATGAGAGCAAAGTTTATACCAGAGTCGGGGACTATACCTATAGAAAATTATTCATCGACATTTGACTTTGCTAAAATGTTTCAATGGTAGAATGAATTAGGGGGAAAGATAGTGCGTAGTAGAATTTTCTATGTAATATTTCTTACACTGATAATTCAAAACATTTTCTTTTTGGGTTTTATAGCCATAGCATAGTAAATGCAGAGACACCAAAAGTTGAGGTTCTTATAGAGGGAGTAGATGAAAAACCAAAAGGAAGAATAATTGGTGTGTATGGACCCGTTACAAAGGAAATTGAATTATGGCATTATAGTGGTGGTTATTGGGGGTATAAAGGTATAAAAATAAATGATAAGGAACTGGGTGGCAATCTTGATGAAGAAGAAGCTCTTGAAAAAGCAATTAATGAAAAGATTAAGTTCGATTATCCTATAGACTCTGAACTTTATAGAAAGTTGAGAGAAGAGGGAGATATAAAGGTTGTATGTTCGACAACATTAAAAGATGAAGTTACAATGGAAAATAAGTCTTTTTTAGATTTGTTTTATGATACACCAACAATAGAAATAAAGGATGGAAAAATATACTTTTCTGCCAAGCCTAGATTTCATTTTTACACCAAGAACTATATAAATTTTCAAACTATTATTGGAGAGAAACTTAATGTAATAATACCAATAGTTGACCCACAATATGGATTCAATACATATGCAATATGGAAAAGGACTGAAGCTGTAGATTGGGGAGGAGCTTTGGGTTATTTTGACAAGAATAATGTATTTGCATTTGCA
>NZ_BAVR01000160.1 GCF_000521465.1 Acetivibrio straminisolvens JCM 21531 | reverse complement strand
ATTTCTCATTGGTTTAATTGTATCGCATTGTATTACGGTATGTCAAGCATTAGTAAGAAAAAAGGCCACACCAGCCGAAACTGTGTGACCTTGCTCGTTATGCCATACTTTCTTTTTACTTCTGATAAACTCTTAAATACCTGCTCACGCCAAACTTTTAGTGTCATTTCAGCCTCGAAAGAAAAAACTCTCAGATTAAGCTCGGATATCTTTTCTAAAATATCAACTGCTTGTTCTTCAAATATTTCTAATGCCAAACAATGAGCAGCCACGCAGATTTTTACCTTTACAGATTCATGTTCAAAAAGTGATGGTAATACTTCTTTGGCTAAATCAATGTCTTCCTCTAATAGTTTAAAAAGTTTTATTATTTTCTTTCCCTCTTTATTCCCTATTTTGTATTCTCCTTCTAAATTTGATTTTTCAATTATTAATAGGCTTTTAATATACTGACTTCTAATCTCTTCAGCAGATAGTTTTTTCTTCATTATTTAATCACCCCAAAATCTCTAAGGACTTTTAATCCAAATTCATATTGTGCTTCAAAACTTTGACCAGCTAACCAGTCACGTACTTTTAAGCCATTTGTAAATTGGAATGTTGACGTATTATAATATCCGCTAATCTTCGCATGTGTGGCTTTGTCAACTGCAATTAGATTGTTGGTATTATGGATCTGAGTTGGGTCAAATCCGGATTTCGTTATTTGAGATTGTTCAACAATATGATGCCACGCATTACCTTCTCCTGGTGAACCCAATGCTTTCTTCGCCTCATTAAATGTCTTAAATCCTTGTCCAGTACTACGCGTTCCCTCACTACAAGGACTATATCTATTATATAATTCCTGTTACCATATCTCAACGAAAAAAAGAATTATCTTCCATCGCTTTGCTTCCAGAATATAAAATCAGTTCTTGTCGTCAACCTTTTCATATGGCCTGTATTCCGTCCTGGTTTTCATCATGCCGTAGATTATCCTCACAAGCCGCCTTGCCACGCACACAAGCGCCTGTGGCTTGTTCTTGCCCTCTTTGACCTTCTGCTCAAAATACTCCCTGAATACCGGGTGTCTTGGCTTTCCTGAGGCCGATACTGCTACCATCTGGATTGCGAGAAAGTGAAATATCGCATTTAGTGCCCTGTTGCCATTCCTGCATCTTTGGTCTTTACCCTTTCCGGCAGAGCTGAATTGCACCGGTGCCAAGCCCATAAACCGAGCCAGCTTATCTGAGTCAGGGAAACGGTTTATATCCCCGATTTCAGATATTATCTGT
>NZ_BAVR01000161.1 GCF_000521465.1 Acetivibrio straminisolvens JCM 21531 | reverse complement strand
ATAATACAACCTCCAACAGAACATGCGTGGGGACTCGGTATAGCATTTTACTACTGGAATGGATTTAATAATCTCAACTATAGATCTTTTCTCATTAGGCCGTTTGATATGAATGATGATTTGGATGTTAGTTTCCATGTAATACCAGATAGTTCAACCGAAGGCAACGAAGTATTGGTTGGTGTAAAAGTTAAATCTCACTTCGATACAGACTTAGAAGGAGTTAAATTTAGGTGGAGTATTACTACAAAAAACAGCGATGGTCAAGATGTTCCGTTGGATGCTGATGCTTATGAACTTGAATTTGGAGGTTCGTCAACCAGTCAGAGCGGGACTATAAATATATCAGCAGAAGACAAGGAAGCATGTTTATATGCTGGGTTTAGAATGCCCAATACTGATGTATATATAGAATTTGCAATTAATGAAGACGGAGAAAATCCTTTAGAAAATGATTTGAAAAATAATATTGTTTCTACAGTGGTTAAAGCCGAAAAGCCTATAAATTCTACTCTTAGGAAATTTGATTTACCATACTATGCATTATCGAGAGAAATAAGCTATCCATTAGCTGATTCAGATATTGTATTTAATCTAAACAATATTAATGGTGATTGGCTGGATGGAAGTGCCAGAATAGATAAATTGAATGTTAATGTAAATGCAGGATTTTTGCATAATTATCAAGTTGGAAGTTCGAGGATTGAAGATAACGAAAATACAATAACTGTAAGTTTGCCAAGCGTGAAAGCAAAGGTCGAAAGGAAAGATTTTGGAGATAATCCTGGAGAGAAGAAGTGGTTGGTCAGCAACAACACTGTTGATGTAATAAAAAGAATTCTAGATACATCTTATTATCTTTCTGTATCTAAAAAATATAGATATAGGATTAAATGCAATATACATGAAGATTGTGAGGCCGAAGGTTGTTCGGGTTATAAGAACGAAATAGGAAATGTAAGCAGCAGCCGAAGTGGTAATGCTCCAATAGAAATAAATACATATGTCTACAACGGCAAAAAGGATTTGAAGAAAAAAGAGTATGAAAATAAAATAAGCAATAATTATGACAAAGACTTTAAAGCGAAAATACTATGGACAAACAATCCTATTAAATTCGATGTAATACGATATATGTTCCACTTGGATGCAGCCGGTAATCCAAAGACATGGGAAGCAGTGCCCGGCAGATATCAAAGGGAA
>NZ_BAVR01000162.1 GCF_000521465.1 Acetivibrio straminisolvens JCM 21531 | reverse complement strand
ACCTTCAAAACAGGAACGATTACAAGAAAATCCGAAGAGTCCTCTGTAGGATATGGTACGTTTAAGAATGGTGGGGCAGTTGGAATACATTTTGACTACCCCATCAAGTTTACATTCTATTCAGCAAAAGAACCAAGGGACTTCTCTGTCCGTTTTGAGACTATACCTCAAAGTGCAGCAAAGGGAGATCCTGTCATTGTTTCGGCTGTAATTAATTCTGCTTTTATAAATGAGCAGAAGACCAATTTTAGATGGGAAATCACACCTGTAAAGAATAGAAAATTAGATGTAAAATACATCGACAAAGACGGCGGAACTGAAGAACAGGGAGAAATAAATGTTTTTCCGGAAGGTGACGAAAGAGGCGACCATATATTCTATGCTGTTTTTACTATGCCGGATTGTGACGTAGATGTAAAATTTATAGTCAATGAAGATGGAACCAATCCGGAAGAAGACGATTTAGAAAATAATGTCGCAAGTGCCACGATTGAACTTGTAGAGACATTCAACAATTTAGAGATAATCAACTTGCCATATGATGCTTTGTCAAGGGATATTTCTTTTAAGCTTGCAGGAGAAAATGAAATTAAAGCACAACTCAGACTACCAAGAGGTAGTTGGGATGGAAACGCCAAAGGTGAACTAAAAGTAACCAATGAAAATAATGACTTGTTGCGCAAATTTGAAGTAAAAGATAACCCTAAAGTCAATGAGGATAGTGAAACAATTATAAGAAAACCAATAATAAATGCCCAAATACAAAGAAGTGATTTTGGGGATAATCCTTCAAAGAAAATATACTTGGATGTGGCTGATCCCACAAAACCAATTCAAAAGAAAGCAAGTGTTACTTATAATGGTAATGTTGAGAGAGATTATACGTACAGGGAATACTGTGACAGAGAAGAAAATTGTACTGGACACCCGGTGAGTAGTACAACTTCGGCAGCATTTAATAACGGTATTCATGAAGTTCAAATAAATACATATGTCTACAACGGCAAAAAGGATTTGAAGAAAAAAGAGTATGAAAATAAAATAGGCAATAATTATGACAAAGACTTTAAAGCGAAAATACTATGGACAAACAGTCCCATCAAATTCGATGTAATACGATATATGTTCCACTTGGATGCAGCCGGTAATCCAAAGACATGGGAAGCAGTGCCCGGCAGATATCAAAGGGAA
>NZ_BAVR01000163.1 GCF_000521465.1 Acetivibrio straminisolvens JCM 21531 | reverse complement strand
TACATCCGAATCAGCTAAGTCGCTGGAAAGCAGAATTCATAAGCAATGCAGGCAGAATTTTCAGTAAGGAAACTGATGAAATAGATAAGGTCAAACAGTCGTATGAAAAGGAGAAGGACGAACTGCTTAAGCAAATAGGGCAACTTTCATATGAGGTTGCCTGGCTTAAAAAAAAATCTGGCCGAATCTAAGTCTCGAAAAGACCGTATGAAGATGATTGACAGAGAAGAAAAGAAGCTTAGCATCACAAAACAAGCGGAGCTATTAGGAATTAACCGTACGAGCCTTTACTACAAGCCAGTCCCAGTGAAAGAAGAGGAACACCTGATTAAGCGTATTATCGATGAAACTTATACATGTCATCCGGAGTATGGCTATCGCAGGATGACGAATATCTTAAAGCGAGATTATCACATTAATGTCAATCGAAAGCGAACCAGGCGTTACATGAGGGAAATGGGAATCCATGGTTTTTGTCCGGGACCTAATCTTAGCAAACGTTTGCATAGCAAGCATATGTACCCATATTTGCTAAGAGGCATAAACATTGAGCATCCAAATCAGGTATGGTCTATAGACATAACATACTGTCGGATGAAGCGAGGTTTTATGTATATGGTAGCTATAATAGACTGGTATTCCCGCTATATTGTTGGGTTTGAGCTATCAAACACTTTAGATAGGAGATTCGTAATAGAGGCAATACAGAAGGCAATAAAACGGTACGGTAAGCCGGAAATCATTAATAGCGATCAAGGATCGCAATTCACAAATGATGATTACATAAACTTACTAAAGAGTAATAATATAAAAATTTCAATGGATGGGAAAGGAAGAGCACTAGATAACCAAAGGATAGAGCGTTTTTTTCGAACTTACAAATGGGAAAAACTTTATCTTGAGGATTGCGAAACAGGTCACCAACTCTGGCATATTACTAGGGATTATGTTGAATATTATAATAACCATAGACCCCATCAGTCATTAGGCTACAAAACGCCAGTAGAGTATTATTCAGGGTGTTGCAAACAGTTTCAAGCAGTCGTATAAAGCTTTAGAGCTTTGCGCCAATTCCTGCCTTCGCTGGAAGGTAGCTATTGTGAGATAACAGAACGAAAAAAGAATTTATATGTATTGAATGTGAAGGATTGAGATAAGTTTACTTGCGTTTTTAATTAA
>NZ_BAVR01000164.1 GCF_000521465.1 Acetivibrio straminisolvens JCM 21531 | reverse complement strand
GTGCTTATCAACCTTACGTTTTCATCTTTAACATAACCTTCAAAATTAATTTTATTATTTGTAATTACACCGTATTTTTTTGGCTCGGTAAGATATATTTCGGGTCGAACGTTTTCCGTATATTTGATTTCCACCGTATATTTGTAATATTTACTTTTTTCTTTGGTTACATTACCCTCATATTTTGCCCAATACAGTCCTGTTTCATCATCAAAACCCGAATCTACTTTTACAAGAGTTCCTTCATACCCGTCAGCAGTATAATACTCAGTTTCTCGAAAATTACCTCCTAAACTGTCCTTTACAGTTAACGTAACTTCTTTTGTATGCGGCTTCTCTTTATACACGCCCTCCGAAACACTAACCGTTACTTTGTCTCCCTCTCTGCTGTACGACACTTTTCCGGTATCAACAATAACTTCGGAAATGTCAAAAAGATTCGGTATTTCAACGGTTTTTGAAACTTTTTCATATAAACTCTCTTCAAAGTCTACAACTTTAGTTTTTACTTCAGGTGCTGCGGATACAAAAGCTACATTTTGACAAAAGATAGTAAAAAGAAAACATAATGTTACTACAAACAATAAAACTTTTTTGCCCCGATTTTTTTTCATTTCATCCACCACTCCTTTTAAGTTTTTTGTGCGTGTATATCCATATTTTCCTTATATTAACTATTATTATATTATACTTAAAAGAAGGCTATTTCATCTATATATTTTCATTTATTTTCTTTATTTTTTCTATTCTTGGAATTATATTCGTGAAAGGAGAAAGACCTTGCATACATTAAATATGCAAGGTCTCTTCTTAATTTGGTGAGCCATCCGCGACTCGAACGCGGGACACCATGATTAAAAGTCATGTGCTCTGCCAACTGAGCTAATGGCCCACATATGGCAGGGATGGCAGGACTCGAACCTACGAAATGCCAGAGTCAAAGTCTGGTGCCTTACCGACTTGGTACATCCCTATATTAAGTGGGGTGAATAGTGGGAGTCGAACCCACGACCTCCAGAGCCACAATCTGGCGCTCTAACCAACTGAGCTATACCCACCATAAATTACTGTCTCTCAAAAGGCACAACGATATTCTAAGACAGAATAACATAAATGTCAAGTATTTTTTTTATTTTCTTTTGAAAATTATTAGAC
>NZ_BAVR01000165.1 GCF_000521465.1 Acetivibrio straminisolvens JCM 21531 | reverse complement strand
TCTCTTCTTTTCTCCTTTTTCTTATATTATAATCATAGCAACAACTATTGACGTGATTAATACTGCAGACACCGCTGCAATAACCCACAGCCAGAAAAATCCAACATGTATATTCCTTATCTCCTGAAAGCTGAATTGTTCAGGCAATACGTAAATACTTTATGACTGTACAAAGCTCCTTTGCAAAAATCAAGCGGCTTTGTGCGTATATCGTATATATTAATTCTTTACAAGCTACTAACTCTTTGAAAACCTAAACTATATATTTTCTTAATTTCCGCTTCATCAAGCGGAGGATTGCACCTTGCGTTGTTTTCTGCAAGTAATGCCGTATAGATGCCTTCCTCCGTCATTCCTCTTGCTCTCATGGTTCCTGCAAGGCTTGTCAGGGTGCTGTTTCGGCTGCCTTCCTTAATCCCTGCTACAATACTTCTACCTTCAAAGGGTGTAAGCAATACTTCCTCCCTTTCCATAAGCTTTAACAGCCACTCCGGAGCTTCTGCCAGGGTTTTGTCAAAGGAAGAATGTCCTTTCAACCATTGGTACTGATTATCGCTTACATGAATGCTTGGAGCTACGACAATCAGTCCACCTGTTGAATGGTTATCAAAACCCGGTGCAAACTTGGTCTTATTTGGAATACTTCGGCCTCTAGGGTATTTAAAGACATAGTGCCGACCTCCTCTGCCGGTAACAGCAGTAACCGTATCCGGAAGTTTTCCATGTGTTGATTCAAGAGCCTATAGAGTTTCATCACCACCATCGTCCACATCAAGCACCAGCCAACCGGACTTTTCGCCTGTAGGAATGCCTATATTGGCATTGGTTGTTTTTCTCCACCATTTCTTTATTTGCTCAATATCAGTAGTGGAATCATTGTACCAGCCTGTATATAACTGACGCTTTTCCCTGCTGTCGCAATTTTTCCCTGCCTTGCAGGAGAGAAGCCATCCTCACAAATCCAGGGCAATGGTATGACTGGGATATTGGCTTCTGCATATTTTAATGCTGCGTCCATCATTGTCAATTTCAAACTTCCCACCTCCTGTCTCGCCGAATATAAATAGAGCCTGACAAATAGTTTTTTAGACTATCTGCCAGGCTCTATAGGTGAGTCATTCGCTCCCTTTGTGGCTCTGTG
>NZ_BAVR01000166.1 GCF_000521465.1 Acetivibrio straminisolvens JCM 21531 | reverse complement strand
TGAAAGAAAAAATAAAAGCAAATAAAAAAGAATTGGAGGATAAGAAGACACTTATAAAGAACGTTAACGATAGATTAATAGGTTATATTGACAAAACCATAAAATCTGTAGAGGAAGCCAGGAATGCACTTGAGACTGTAATGAAAAAGTCGGTGGAGACTGTAGCAAAGATTGACCAAATAAATGAGAAGCTGGAAGGAGAAACGAATGAATTTTCGAATGCCACAAGGCTTGACCTTGGAAGCAAGAAAGGAAGGATATCAACGGAGGATTTGACTCCTAAGATTGCCGAACTTAATCACAACCTTGCTCTGCTGAATGATATAAAGAATTGTATAGAAAATGCGAGAATGAAAGAGCTTGGTTTGAGTGATTTTGGGGATGCAATTCCGGATATAGATGAAGTGCGTGCAAGGCTTAATATTGAGACGGTGAAGGCGAAAATAGCAGAGTATAAAGGTAAAGTCAATGGTGATCCTATTGATTATTATGCAGACAAGGGTATAATTTCTGACAAACCCAAGGAAGGGGAAAAGGATCCGAGGGATTCCATAAGTGATTTTACGAAAAAAGGCGGACCCGAGGATGAAAATCCGGTAAAGGAAAACAAGAAAACGATGCCGGAGGATGTACCGTCGAAAAATGGGTATAAACGGACGGAACTGGAAGAAATAAAAAATGACATGGAACATGTAAAGAATATACTTGGTATTATAGCTTCAGGAGGGAAGAGTGGAGGAACTTCAACCGGAAAAGAGCTTGGCGCGGTGGATTTGAGTAAGACATCGTTTTCGAAGGACAATACGGAGTTTTCAAAGAGCGGATTGAATTTTCTTTCGAGTATATCAGAAATATTTATGGACGGTATCTATAATTTGAGAGATGAAATATATATAAATGAGTACATAATGGGAAGCTTTGCGAATTACACCACGGATTTGGAGAAAGACCTGGATTTAAGAGGAAATTTGATGAAAAACAGGCCGGTTTTCTTTGACGCGAACCATGCGGATGTAGAGTATATTTTAGGGGGATTTGAGAGTGAAAAGGAGAATATAAATGCAGTAAAGGC
>NZ_BAVR01000167.1 GCF_000521465.1 Acetivibrio straminisolvens JCM 21531 | reverse complement strand
ACAGACCATATATTGTTTGCGGAAATACCCTATGGTATCTCCAATGGTCTCAAGTTTCAAGGTTCTCTTTTTAGAGACCCTGAAGAGCTCAAGAAAAGTATAGGTCATAAAGACCATACTCCAGAAACGCTTTATTGAAGTTAATGATTCAACCTGGTATTCATCAAACCCTAATGAGTTCTTATGATATCGGTAGCTCACTTCAATATCCCAGCGGTTCTGGTAATATCCAACAATAGTGGAGGTGGTTAGGCTTACATCGGTACTTACGATAAATGCTGGTGTGTCAGAAAGATCTTTTTTGCTCCAACATATAAGAATTACGGCATTCTCAAGATCATTGATTTTACCTTCATATCTGTATACGTAATAGTTATCGTCTCCTGCTGTCACTATGCAGGTTTCGTTACTACGTATATGGGTGGCAAATTCTTTGATATTAGTCTTAATGCCGCCTGGGTAAATCACACGATTGGATTTTATTCTTCCAATAGTATGATACCCTCTCTTAAGAGCATGAAGCATCAATTTTCCTGATGTATACCAAGCATCTACAAGTAAATACGTAGTTTCTGTAACAGGCGTAAATTCATCAATTAGCTGCATTGCCAGCTCTTGCTTATTCTTAAAAAGCTTCTTGGCTTTTTGTCCAAAGAACTGCTTTCTAAGATAGAGCTTAAAGTTAAGTGGTAAGGAGTACTCGGAGATTTTGTAATGGGAAGTAACTACACAGTGAGACCACATGGTCTTACCATCACTGTGAGAATGATGATAGTCGAGGCCTTCGATTTTCTTAGTAGAATTGTCTTTTTTACTCAAAGTGTCATCTACTATGAAAAACCTACAGTTCCCTCGGGTACATTCTCACGAACAGTTTTAAGAGAATGATTTATCCTCTTGTAATCTACGTATTCGTTACTCCATTTATATTCTCCAAGGAACCTTGAGCCACTACTCCGGTCCCGGTTACAGGTAAGCCTTGAATAGACATTAGAAATATTCTTGTTTCCCTCGGTGGTTATTATGCCTGAAATCATATGAACCATATGGTTCTTCAAAGCT
>NZ_BAVR01000168.1 GCF_000521465.1 Acetivibrio straminisolvens JCM 21531 | reverse complement strand
AGGGCGATACAAGGGAAGTAGCCGGGTTTATTGTACCAAAGGATACGGATTTGATGGTTGCGGCTTCAAAAGATGAGACTAGTTATGAGGTAGTGTTCACAATAGGTTTTTTAAAAAAAGATGTTGAAAAGCAAAAAGATGATTTGGAAAAGATATTGTTACAAAAGTTTAGTGAAGATACGGTAAAAGAAATAATGAGCGTTGTGAGGTCAAAAGTAAAAGATACAGATGTTATTGAAGCAAGATACTTTTATGACAAAAAAACAGATCAGTATATGTATATGCCTAAGTCATGGCCAATCAGAGGTTCCACAATTACCTTATATGTGTATAGAAAAGGTGACAAACCTTTCTAAAACGTGAAAATATTACTTAATAAGATTCTGAAAGGGAGGAAGGAGATGAAGAAGGTATTATGCTCTATAATATCTTTCTGCATTTTAGTGTCACATTTATTTATAAATGCACGCGCAGTAAGTTATAAAAGTGCAAAGGAAGCAATTGACGATGCTAATAATTTTTTATTTGAAAAAATGGGCTATGAGAATTATTATTTATTACAAGTTAATGGTATGAATATAAATGATGATCTTGCCCGATATGGTTTGGATATATTTTCAAACAGACCTGTGTTTGTATATGGTGATAATATTGAAGCAAGCAAAAAAACGACGTCATCAGGCAGTGAAATAGTTAAGAAAGTTAATGGCAAGGATGAATATCGTGCATTAGGATATGCAGTGGATGGTTCTGTTTTTCCAAATCCCTCTTTTCCATATGATAATGAGGGTTATGCTGCAAAAGATAAGATGTGGGTTAAAGAACCGTGGAACGGTAAGAAATTTAAATATCTATATGGCGAAAATGGAGAGATTGTTGGAAGGACATTAACAGATGCTGTTTTTGAGTATATAGAAAAATGGATTAAAATAGGGTATTTTAATCCTGATGTAGTTGAAACTTATACAGGCAAGAAAAATTACTTTGTACAAAATGCAGTTGATGTACCGGAAGGATTAAAGGAAAATTTTGAAGACTTTTTATAC
>NZ_BAVR01000169.1 GCF_000521465.1 Acetivibrio straminisolvens JCM 21531 | reverse complement strand
AAGCGATACAAGGGAAGTAGCCGGGTTTATTGTACCGAAAGGTATTGATTTAATGGTTGCGGGTGCAGATGAAGATTATAGCTATGAAGCAACGTTTACGATATCTTTTTTGAGAAAGAATGTTGAAAAACAGAAAGATGATATGGAGAAAATATTGTTACAAAGGTTGAGTGAAGAGACGGTAAAAGAGATTATGAGTCTTGTGAGGTCAAAGGTAAAGGATACGGATGTTATTGAAGCAAGGTATTTTTATGACGAAAAGACAGGCCAATATTTGCATTTAGCTAAGTCATGGCCAATGAGAGGATCTACAATTTCTTTGTATATATATAAAAAGGATTCAAACCTTTTTAGAACATGAGAGTAGATTTCTGAGGCTCTGAGGGGGCAAAATACGATGAAAAAAATATTATGTTGTATCATATCGTTATTTGTTTTAGCATCGTATTTGAGTACATATACATATGCAATAAGCTATAATAGTGCAAAAGAAGCAATAGATGATGCTAATAATTTTTTATTAGAAAAAATGGGCTATGAGAATTACTATTCATTAGAAGTAAATGGTATGAATATAAATGATAAACTTGCACAATATGGTTTGGATGTGTTTTCAAACAGGCCAGTATTTGTATACGGTGATAATGTAGAAGCTAGTAAAAAGACAACGACAGCAGGGCGAGATATGGTTAAAAAAGTTAATGGTAAGGACGAATACCGTGCTTTAGGGTATGCAGTGGATGGTTCTGTTTTTCCAAATCCCTCTTTTCCATATGATAATGAGGGTCATGCTGCAAAAGATAAGATGTGGGTTAAAGAACCATGGAATGGTTCAAAAGTAAAATATCTATATAGCGAGAATGGAAATATTGTAAAGAGAACGTTAACGGATAATGCTTTTCAGTATATAGAAAAATGGATCAAGTTTACCAGTTTTAAACCTCATGAAGTTGAAGCTTGTACAGGTAAGAAAAACTATTTTGTACAAATGCAGTTGATGTACCGGAAGGATTAAAGGAAAATTTTGAAGACTTTTTATAT
>NZ_BAVR01000170.1 GCF_000521465.1 Acetivibrio straminisolvens JCM 21531 | reverse complement strand
AGAAAGATAGCGCACAGTGTCAGCCGATATCAGCCAAATCACCCGGTGAAAAAGTATTACCACAGGACAGACAGCGGGAATGCAGAAAGGCTGCGTGACAGGTTTGGTGAAATCATTAGGTATTGTCCAGCTTTCAAGTACTGGCTGGTATATGACGGCTGTTGCTGGAGGAAAGAAACCGGAGAACTTACGCAGTTTGCTATTAGAACAGCAAGAGATATGCTCACAGAAGCAAGTCGGATAGAGGATGAGGCTGCAAGAAAAGAACTGGTGCGCCATGCCATGCAGTCTGAAAACGCAGGCAGCTTAAAGCCATGATCGATGTGGCTTCAAACCTTGAAGGCTTGATAATAAACCCTGATGAGCTGGATGCAGATATATGGAAGCTGAACTGTAAAAATGGTGTGGTAGACCTAAAGACAGGAGAACTTTTCCATCATAAGCGGGAGTACTATATGAGCAAAATCTGTCCTGTTGAATATAACCCAGAAAGCAAGGCTCCCAGATGGATTGAGTTTCTGAATACCATTACGGGAGGAAGCAACGAGCTTGTAAGATACCTTCAAAAGGCTGTAGGCTCGTCATTAAGCGGAGATATTTCAGAGCAGGCCCTATTTGTCCTTTATGGAACAGGAGCAAACGGCAAGAGCACATTTCTAAACACCATCTCTGACCTGTTGGGAGACTATGCAAGAAATACTCCGTCCGAAACCTTTATGGCAAAAAGGATAGAAGCGATAGGAAATGATATTGCAAGGCTTCAGGGTGCAAGGCTCGTTACTGCCATAGAAATAAATGAGGGACAAAGGCTCTCTGAGGCATTGATTAAAAGCTTCACAGGCGGAGACAGAATCACAGCAAGGTTCCTTTATGGAGAATACTTTGATTTCCAGCCACAGTTCACACCGTTTCTCGTAGTAAACCACAGACCTGTCATAAGAGATACCAGTCACAGCATATGGCGGCGCATTAAGCTGATTCCCTTTACCGTTACCATTCCAGAGGACAAAAAGGATAAGCAGTTACCGGCTAAGCTGA
>NZ_BAVR01000171.1 GCF_000521465.1 Acetivibrio straminisolvens JCM 21531 | reverse complement strand
GGTGTTCGATTGAATTCAACTCAGAGCTATAAGGGGGTAAATACTTAAGGGAGATATCCTTTATTGAATCCAATAATTCCATAACACCTTTAGAATGATGATACCGTACATTATCAAGAAGCAAAATTACCTTCTTGTTGACATAATGTTTTGGCAGCTTATTTTAAAAAATCCTTGAAGCTATGTGAATTAGCAGCTTCAGAGGTTTTAAAGTGTACCTTGCCATTGACAGGATCAACTGCACCAAACATAGCAATTCTTTCTCTACAGCCCGAACTGTCAGTCGGCACAATTGGCTGTTCACCTTTTCGTGACCACTTTAATGTTGTGGTAGGTTCGTCTGTAAATATTGCTTCATCTTCATAAAGTACTACGGTGTCATCATCGGAGTTGACAAGAAGGTCCTGTAACTCCTCTTTGAATTGCTCCTGCTTTTCCTTCTTGGCATTTCGGCTCTGCTTCTTTGGCCTTTGCAGAGTGAATCCAAGTTTATGAACCAAATCATATAAGCTTGAAGTTTTATAGTTGATACCCCATTGCTTATTTATCCACCTTTTTAGCAAAGGCATAGTCCAGTTGCTTTTGTTGAACCCACATTCACGGGGTGACTTTTGTAAAGCTTCAATCACTGCTTGCTTCTGCTCTGGTGATAAATAACTTTTTCGGTTGCTGCGTCGGGTATCAATAAGCCCGGCAATACCATATTCGTTATATCGGTGCACCACTTACGGACATTAGTGGCTGCCATATGAATATCTTTAGCTACTTCGAGACTTGGTTTGCCATCCCAGGTCTGCAAGACAGCAAGCATTCTTGTTCGAAGTTTTGCATCGTTGCAATCTATATATGAAGCTTCAAGTGCTTCATAAGAGTTGATTCTTCCACTTACTTCAAGTTTTCTTCTACTCATAATATCAGAGCCTTTCTATATACATATGTTCTGATATTATGATAACTCATAATACTATTGGTGTTATACAGGTAATATAATGTAATTATATTTATAAAAGTCTAAACTAT
>NZ_BAVR01000172.1 GCF_000521465.1 Acetivibrio straminisolvens JCM 21531 | reverse complement strand
AAAAATAGGTTATGCCTTAACTATGCGGGATGTAAAGGCAAAAGGAATATGCGATGTTACCGAGTAGCACAAAGTTATGCCTTAACTATGCGGGATGTAAAGCATAATTAGTGATACTCAAGGTTACGGTAACATTAGTTATGCCTTAACTATGCGGGATGTAAAGTGGAAGACATCGAAAAAGAAATGCTGGCGATTGTGGGTTATGCCTTAACTATGCGGGATGTAAAGATGTCCGTTTTAAAAGTGTTATAATGATAGTGTGAAGTTATGCCTTAACTATGCGGGATGTAAAGCGCCTATTTTCTCTCCCTGGGATTGCGTGTTCCCACGTTATGCCTTAACTATGCGGGATGTAAAGGATGAACAAGGGCTATTGGTTAGAGCTAGACTGGCGGTTATGCCTTAACTATGCGGGATGTAAAGCCGTGGGGCGGAGAGTTTGTTGCAACTGCAACTAGTTATGCCTTAACTATGCGGGATGTAAAGATATATCGATAAAGAATTGTTTGGGGGATAGCATAGTTATGCCTTAACTATGCGGGATGTAAAGCTGATGGCAAAATACAAAGAGGAATATTTCATAAAGGTTATGCCTTAACTATGCGGGATGTAAAGTTGATATATCGTATTCGGAAAAGATGAATTCCCTTGGTTATGCCTTAACTATGCGGGATGTAAAGATTGTTAGTATTTACAATATTATTATACACTATTTTGTTATGCCTTAACTATGCGGGATGTAAAGTAATTTTGCATCGCCCGGGGTTGTGACCGGGCTCCGTTATGCCTTAACTATGCGGGATGTAAAGTTATTATATTTTATTGTATATATTCTATCTTTTGTTGTTATGCCTTAACTATGCGGGATGTAAAGAGCAATAGGAATGTTACGCCTTCTCCTTTTCCTGAACGTTATGCCTTAACTATGCGGGATGTAAGAGCAATGATGGAAT
>NZ_BAVR01000173.1 GCF_000521465.1 Acetivibrio straminisolvens JCM 21531 | reverse complement strand
AATTGAAGATTATTTAAACGGTATAGAGTATTTGGAAAATGTCGGTGAAGAAAAAGTATGGTATATTGATCTTTTGTGGATGCTATCGTTAGGTATACTTTTAGAGGTAGACAAACAAGATTTAAAAAGGCTTGCTTGTGTGATAGAGAAGCAAAAAAAAGAAGACGCACTGATGGATTTTCTTTTAAAAGCTTGTGATATAGGATGGAATCATAATACAAGCAAATATGAGAGAAAAAATCCATATGCAAAGACGGCTGAAATTATACAAATGGCACTGTATGATAAAGACAAGGAAAAATCTTCGAAAAGGCTTCAACAATATGTAGAGAAAGAGTGGATTAAGGGACATAATGATCTGGACTTCAAAAATGCGCATAAAGAACCCGGTTACGTTGGCTTGTGGAGTTTCGAGGCGGCAGCATTGGCAAAGATACTGGGATTGGATGACAGTGCACTGAAAGATAACAACCATTACCCTTATGATTTAGCACATTATAAAAATGGAATGAGTTTTGATTTAAGTTGGTATAGTGTACCAAAGGAAGAGGAAGATAAGGAAGAAGAAACGGTGGTATATGGTATACCGGGTAATCCTGAGTTGGAGAGAATAATACCTGGGAGATTCCACAGTTTTGTAAATGAGATAATAAATGATTATAAAACACTGCCGGACGAAGAGTTTTGGAAGAAGTATAATTTGAAAGAAATCTGGTTTGATGTGGAGGAGTATAAGGATGATAATAAAGACAAGAATTTGTTGGGTACGATTATAGTGTTCATGCTGGTGGAGAAGGAATATATTTTGCAGTTGGATTATAAGGAAGAGCTGATAGACTATATAGATAGTATACATAATTACTGGCCGGGGAAAGAAGTTAAGCTTGTAAGCTTTGAATTGG
>NZ_BAVR01000174.1 GCF_000521465.1 Acetivibrio straminisolvens JCM 21531 | reverse complement strand
TTAATAAATCACTTTTTATAATTTCAAGTATTTCTACAATAAAAAATTGCTTACCTGTTAATAAGGTAAGCGTAGGAATTTATTTTAACGGAGGTATATAATGTTAATTTATTTAAAATACCTTATTATTAAGGACAATTTTTATAGTAAATCATCTAATACAAAGTCAAGTATTTTTGTTTACCCTTATATTCTAAATCCTTTTTCCCTTTCCACTTTACCTTTCTCTATATTATATATGTATTTAGTAAATTTGCCCAAATCCTTGATATTACAATGCTTAAATAGATTTTTAAGCGACAAAAACCATGTTAGGATATTAGTTCTAAGGTGTATGGACTAAGGATTAATAATGTATTATATAGCCCCTTAACCCTTTTACCCTTCAGTAATTACTTTATAAAAATTCTAACATCAGAATTTGACTTATCCCTAACCCTTTATATAATGTAAAAAATTGATTTGAAAGGATGAGTTATATGTCTGAAAATTTACTCATAAAGGATTTTAAGACGCTTAAGGTTTGGCAGAAGGCGAATGCATTGGAGCAGGAGATAGGAGAATTGGTTAAAGGGTTTCCAAATCATGAGCAGTATCGGCTTGTCGACCAAATCATTAGAAGCAGCCGCAGTATTGGGGCAAACATCGCTGAGGGAAATACACAACTGTTTATCAAACGAGAATTATTTCATGCCAATGCTGCCCTTGGCAGTTGTGGTGAAACGAGAAACCACTTGCTAACTGCATATCAGTACAACTATATAAGTAAAGAACAATACAAGATTTTAGATGAGAAATTCCTCGAAATAATAAAAATGCTGTATGGATACATAAAAAGGCTAAAATCTAACTTAGATATTT
>NZ_BAVR01000175.1 GCF_000521465.1 Acetivibrio straminisolvens JCM 21531 | reverse complement strand
ATTTCTAAGAAATCTTCTAAGATGTATTTCATTAGTTGAAGAGGTACTTCCAGTAAAACAAGGATTGAAACGATGAAATATTGTCTGATTGCATGAGCGTTTTCACCGCGTTGAAGAGGTACTTCCAGTAAAACAAGGATTGAAACAATCAAACTTTCCTGAAATGTATGATATAATGTATGATAGTTGAAGAGGTACTTCCAGTAAAACAAGGATTGAAACTTGGTTGCTTTGTCAGTATCTTTATTACCCTATGTTGAAGAGGTACTTCCAGTAAAACAAGGATTGAAACCAAAGGAATGATGGATAACCCGGCAGCAGGACGAAAGGAGTTGAAGAGGTACTTCCAGTAAAACAAGGATTGAAACCGTGCTACTGGAGGAAAACAAGTTCTTAAGAACGAAGGTTGAAGAGGTACTTCCAGTAAAACAAGGATTGAAACCTGGGTACTTTGTTATCACTTTCCTGTATAGGCTTTCGTTGAAGAGGTACTTCCAGTAAAACAAGGATTGAAACAGTGTATATCGAACCAATATGCGTGTCGCTTACTACACGTTGAAGAGGTACTTCCAGTAAAACAAGGATTGAAACACCCTTATGTTATTCAGCGTACTGGTGAATATGAGAAGGTTGAAGAGGTACTTCCAGTAAAACAAGGATTGAAACAGAAATATAAGTGTTTGTTTTTTGCCCTCCTGGACAAGTTGAAGAGGTACTTCCAGTAAAACAAGGATTGAAACTTCTTTTAGCATATTTCCTCTTCTCTTCATTGCTTGTTGAAGAGGTACTTCCAGTAAAACAAGGATTGAAACATCAAGGAGCCGGTGGCCGCTCATCACAGTG
>NZ_BAVR01000176.1 GCF_000521465.1 Acetivibrio straminisolvens JCM 21531 | reverse complement strand
GTGAATAAATCTGGCACAGAGCCGCAAAGGGAGCGAATGACTCACCTATAGAGCCTGGCAGATAGTCTTAAAAAACTATTTGTCGGGCTCAATTTATTTCAGCACGACAGGAGGTGAGAATTTGAAAGTGACAATGATGGACGCAGCATTAAAATACGCAGAAGCAAATATCCCAGTCATACCATTGCATTGGATTTGTGAGGATGGCTCCTGCTCCTGCAAGGAAGGGAGTAATTGTGACAGCAAAGGAAAGCATCCGTTATATACCGGCTGGTACAAGAATTCCACTGCTTATGTTGAGCAAATAAGGAAATGGTGGACGAAAACCCCCAATGCCAATATAGGCATTCCTACAGGCGAGAAGTCTGACTGGCTGGTACTTGATGTGGATGATGGCGGTGATGAAACCATATCTGCACTTGAAGCAACACATGGAAAACTCCCGGATACGGTTACTGCTGTTACAGGAAGTGGCGGTCGGCACTATGTCTTCAAATACCCACGAGGCAGGAGCATTCCTAATAAGACCAAGTTTGCACCAGGACTTGATACCCGTTCAACAGGTGGTCTGATTGTCGCAGCTCCAAGCATTCATGTAAGCGGTAATCGGTATGAATGGATAAAGGATCATTCTCCCTTAGACAGAACCCCGGCAGAAGCTCCGGAGTGGCTGTTAAAGCTTATGGAAAGGGAGGAAGTATTGCTTACACCCTTTGAAGGTAGCAGTATTACAGCCGAGATTATGGAAGGCAGTCGGAACAATACCCTGACAAGCCTTGCAGGAACCATGAGGGCAAGAGGAATGACAGAAGAGGGCATCTATGCAGCGCTGCTTGCC
>NZ_BAVR01000177.1 GCF_000521465.1 Acetivibrio straminisolvens JCM 21531 | reverse complement strand
CAAATATATAATATTATATATCCAGTTCTTTTGCGCATAGTTTTGCCCCCTAATGTATTCTACCATTGGAACATTTTTTTAAAATTAAACGTCTCTGAATAATTCTCTGAAGGTATAGTTCCTGATTCTGGTACAAATTTAGCCCTCATCTCTGATTTGTCCATATAATAAACTATATTCAATATTCCTAAGCTCTCATTTTTTGGATGATCTAGTGAAATTACAATATTAATCAATTTTACTTTATTTATATTAGCAATATCTGAAGCTTCCTTTTTAAACGATCCTTCTGATGGTATCAACCATTTAGGATTACGCCCTATTGGAGAATATGTAATATAAGTACCGTCTTTATTAAAAACTGTTATACCCAATCCCCACTCATAACCTTCGGGTTTCGCCGGATAAGTACATTCAATATAGTTTTTTCCGTTTTCTTCCACAAATCTCAGTTGATCTGCTAACTTAAGCAAAAACTCCTTTAATTTCTCAATTTCTATTCTTCCATATGGATCAACATCGGTAACATCATTAAATGCTATTCCGTCATAATATTTTACTGTTCCTCCTGTCGGTTCAGGAGAAGGTGCTACATCACCATTCATGTCAATATACACCGTTCTTATATTTGCATTCCACTTTACAGTTGCTCCCAATGCTTCACTCACAAATCTTACAGGGACAAAAGTTCTCGATTCCTTTAATAATGCCACTGTATCCATTTGCTTCTGTTGTCCGTTTACTTCATAGTTTTTATTCCCTATCTGAAGCACTACTTTTTTTCCGTTTAATGTTATTGTGACTCTTTTCGTGCTCCC
>NZ_BAVR01000178.1 GCF_000521465.1 Acetivibrio straminisolvens JCM 21531 | reverse complement strand
TAGTTACTGCTACAGCTTCAATTGCTGAACGGTTTGGCCTATATCCATACGAATTGCTACTAAATATACGCTCAACTAACTGCTCAAAACTTATGCGGACGGTCATTTGTGCTACTCTGTCTTCTATAGTCGGTATTCCCAGTAACCTTTTCTTTCCGTTTTTCTTTGGTATTTCAACTCCCTTAACTGCTTTTGGGAAGTAGCTACCTGATGACATCCTGTTCCATAGTTTGTATAGGTTGTTCTTCAAATCCTTTTCAAATTCTTCAAAGTTAACACCATCAACTCCACCTGCACCATGATTCGCTTTTACACGTTTCTATGCTTCCAGGACTTGATGTCGTGAAATCTCAAACGACTTTCCTTCTTCCATTAAATCCTCCCATTTCTGGTTGTTTAATTTTGAAGTATAGATAACAGAACTCCTTCGCTCCATTACCATTACAGTAACTTCTACACTACTACGAATTCTTCCGCATCTATGCTCTACATCGCTACTTTCATCCTTGTCATTCCTTCGCTTGGATTTTTCACTTTACATTAGAGCACAGATTTCTCCTGTTCCTTGTAAGAGCCTGTACCAAGCTCCTGCAATCTTTACGCCGACAGCATCTGGACAGTAATCAGGTTCCCTTCAAATTTATCCCGCGTGGTCAAAAACACCCGGTTTAGACTGTATTTACGTATTAACGACGCTTCCTCGATTGTTCATTTTCATTCAGCTTCTTGGTACGCACTTGATTGATTCATCAACCTTTTCCTGTCACGCTCAATA
>NZ_BAVR01000179.1 GCF_000521465.1 Acetivibrio straminisolvens JCM 21531 | reverse complement strand
TTCCGAAGTCTATTTTGTTAAATACCAGATAGTCACCGCTTTCGATATAACCTATACCGCTTCCGCCACCTGAAGTACCTATGGTCTCAATAGTTGAGGATTTGAGGGAATTGTACTCTTCAGCCTCAATTTTTGAGAATGCACTTCTTGGAGCCGGTGTGGGTGTAGGTTGAGGTGAAGCAGGTGTACCGCCTACAGTAATAGTCATGCTGGTTACATCAGCTTTTCCGCTGCTTTGATATCCTTCGACAACAAAAGCAACTTCATACATTTTTCCCATCTTCATGCCCATGCGTTCCCAGGCTTTAAAGTGCTCGCTGACGGATATTGTTCCGCTTGTACGCTTTGATGTGCGCACACTCCAGTACTGCTGGAAAGTTGCAATACCTTTGATGGAAGGTTGATTTACTCTGGTGGTCTCATATATATCATATGTACCCCCATCAACGGTAATAGTACCCTTTGATGTTGCTCCTGGTGGCCTCCAGTTGCCCCAGCTCTCAATGATGTAATACTCAACGAGCGGGTCGGAAGTCCATCCGTAAACTGCCAGATAAGAGTTTCCGTTTGGCTGGTAGTTGCAGGAGTAAGTTAAAGTTATGTTTCCAAGTTGTTGGTGGGTCTGCGTCTCGTTGTATTTGAAACCTTTACGGAATAATATGTTGTTGATATTATTCCATTCACAACTGAACGCACCGCCATCCTTGAGAATCATGGTACCGTTTCCTTCGTCTTTCCAGTATTCATAGTTGTACCCGCCATGAGTACCCGTCTC
>NZ_BAVR01000180.1 GCF_000521465.1 Acetivibrio straminisolvens JCM 21531 | reverse complement strand
GTGCGGCCCTAAAGGACGTTGCGAAACTCTTAGTCGCGCCCCGTGCGGGCGTGTGGATTGAAACACCGGCGTAGATATTCATATACCGGGTATCTGCATGTCGCGCCCCGTGCGGGCGTGTGGATTGAAACTATCATGATGTGTGTGAGACCTTGAAAGCAATATCGTCGCGCCCCGTGCGGGCGTGTGGATTGAAACCAAATGACCAACCCTCGTAATAATCAAAAGTCCCAGTCGCGCCCCGTGCGGGCGTGTGGATTGAAACCTTGAAAAATGTTACGGAGAATGTTACGGCTAAAACGTCGCGCCCCGTGCGGGCGTGTGGATTGAAACAAAGATAATTTTATGAGGTGTTTGATTGAGATAATGTCGCGCCCCGTGCGGGCGTGTGGATTGAAACAAAGCCCGGGGCCGAGAAAATTTTAATGCTAATGTCGCGCCCCGTGCGGGCGTGTGGATTGAAACCCTTTGGAACGTTCGTGATAATCTGTTCTTTTTTGTCGCGCCCCGTGCGGGCGTGTGGATTGAAACATCTTTGATTTTGCCAGGTTCTTCATCCGGTTGCCAGTCGCGCCCCGTGCGGGCGTGTGGATTGAAACATGGCTTCAAGCAACTCTTGTTTTTCATCTTGTGTCGCGCCCCGTGCGGGCGTGTGGATTGAAACACAACTGATGGATGCCGGTAAACAGGCAGAGCTGAGTCGCGCCCCGTGCGGGCGTGTGGATTGAAACCCTCAAAGCAAATATAAGCTTACGAA
>NZ_BAVR01000181.1 GCF_000521465.1 Acetivibrio straminisolvens JCM 21531 | reverse complement strand
TAGGATACAAATTTCTTAACATTTCTGACTGATATAATTTCTGTACTAATAACTGCAGCAGCCTTTCAAATTCCTCTTTACTTGCCCCTTCTGTTTCAACAAAGCTTACGGCTGCAACCTACGCTTTTACGTTTCAGGGAGCAATACAGAGGCCTTTTCCCCGGCCGCTAAACCTTCTTCCAGCCTTTTGCTTTTAGTCTTTCCTGTGTGTAATCTTCCGGCCTGCAGTTCTCCAAGGTTTTTCTGCACTTGATGTTTTCGTACAGAATTGAATCCCCTTTGAGAACCAGCTTCTTTATCCAGCCGCTGGACAACGATTTTTCCCATACTTCACTTTGAATACTGGTAAAATACAACTCCAGCGCCCTTTCAATAATGGCATTGGCACCAGACAAACCCTCTTGTTTAGCAAGTACCTTGGCTTGATTTAATAAGGCTTCCTCTATGGTTGTGGTAATCTTTGCTCTCACGCTTTCACCCCTTCCTACGGTTAATGCCTTTATTCCGTAGTACATTCATCACTCTGAACCGCTGGTATAGCAAGTCAATTATGCTTAAGAAAGCAGTATTTCTATCAGTTTTAGAATTGAGCTCCGCCCCTGCCAAAGCTTCTTGTAGGAAGGGAGTAGCAAGTCCAATTTGCTCATTTCACCCTAAGTATTGCTTAGGCTCAGACTTGGCTCAAATCTGAGCAAATCATCTCGCTTCCAAAGCCACTGCCCATGAGAGCGTTGCTCCGTTTTTCGGTG
>NZ_BAVR01000182.1 GCF_000521465.1 Acetivibrio straminisolvens JCM 21531 | reverse complement strand
TCCGAGCTTTTATTTGCCTCTTATAATAAAATTAGTTTTACTACTGAAAGCTATTTGACTATCTTTTGAAAAGGGGGATAAAATGAAGCTACATAAATGTATATATTTAATAGTAGTTTTATCAGCATTAATAATATTAGGTTGCGGTTGTAAAGCCGGTAATGATTATAAGAGAAGTATATATAACGACAACTCGAAAATTGCAGAAGATGCTGATAGGTATTATTTTAAATTTTCAAGTTTTAACCCGGAAGATAAAAGCGTGTCAATTAAGTTTGACGATTTTATCGGAATGCATACAATTTGGCTGGTATCGGCTGCTGAAGACGGTAAGCTTACTGTAAACTACGACTCAGAGATAAAAGAAGGGAAGTTTAAAGTAGTTTATGTTTCGCCGGATAAAACAGTAACAGACATTTTTGAAGGTGAAAACAGCGGAAGCACTATAATTGAAGTACCTAAAGGGAAAGGAAAAATAAAAATTATAGGGTTGGACGCTGAGGGAAGTGTAGATATCTCATTAGCCATGGAAGGAAGAATATCTGTAACAAAGCCTTAAAAATAATGGAATTTGAGTTAGATGAATAATCTGGCTAAGATTGGGCAATATTTTTTTATTAAGTACGCATTGATGTGAATTAAGAAATTGTAACAAATTGTAAGAAATAATGCAATTTTTAGTTGTATTTAATTCTCCAGAAAACCATGAATAATTATAC
>NZ_BAVR01000183.1 GCF_000521465.1 Acetivibrio straminisolvens JCM 21531 | reverse complement strand
TGTTTGGTGTAAAATAAAAATGCAGCAAGTTGCCACATAAAAGTACAACAGTTGAGTTGGCAATAATTCAAATATTTTACAACAAAATCACATCTATGAACTGATCACTGTTATAGATTCCATCATCGATAACAGGTATAGGAAAATCACTTCTGATAATAGGATGGAAAAAACAAAATAGCCATTGCCAGCACCCCATAAAAATAGTACTTTTAGTTGTCCAAATACTAAAGGGGGGTATTAGAAAGGATGCTGACTATGACTGATATAAAGTATATCAAAGATTTATTCGAAAAGAAAGGCCTATCTCTTAGGGAAATTACAAGAGTAACCGGACATAATTTTAGAACAGTCCGGAAATATATTGATAAAGAGGATTGGTCACAACCTCTGGTTAATAGAACAAGGGAATCTTTGATTAATAAATATAAAGCAGATATTGATGAATGGCTGGAGAGTGACGTTGATGCACCAAGAAAACAGAGACATACGGCAAAAAGAATTTTTAACAAACTGAAGCATAAATACAATAATGAATTTAACTTGTCCTACCGAACTGTTGCAAGGTATGTAAGCCTTAAAAAGAAAGCTTTGTATCAAGACACTGATGGATATATACCTTTGGAACACCCTACTGGTGAGGCACAGGTTGATTTTGGCAGAGCTGCTTTTTTTGAAAACGGTATT
>NZ_BAVR01000184.1 GCF_000521465.1 Acetivibrio straminisolvens JCM 21531 | reverse complement strand
GTGGAATGCAAATATAAAAACGGTGTATATAGATATGAATGGTCATGTGATGCCTTCGCCAGATGCTGCAGAAGGTACAGTAAAATACTATGATGGTATAGCTTTTAATGATGTTACAGATGTTGACCCATACGGCAGGATAGAGGCTGAGAAATTAAAGGAGTTTTTGCTTAAGTTAGCAAAACAATTAAAATTTGTGAAAGAAAATGGGAAATATTATATTCAATGCACATATCCGGAAATACCTGAAGGCTATAAATGGAGTCTAGGTATAACAATTTTTAACAAGGATGGCACTACAGATGGTATTCTCCACTTGGACGTAATCCTGAATGGTTGATACCAGCAGAAGGGTCATTTAAAAAAGAAGCTACAGTTATTACTAATATAAATAATGTGGATTCTATTGGTATCGTAATTTCACTCAATCATTCGAAAAATGGAAAGTTAGGAACATTAAGAATATTGTATGCTATGGACAAATCAGATATGTGGGCAGCTTTTGTACCAGAGTCGGGGACGATACCTTCCCAAGAATATAAATCATTTGATTTTAATAAAATGTTTCAGTGGTAAAACAAAATTGGAACATTTTTGCAATTAAATAAAGGCAGATTAAAAAAGTATTTTTGCCAGCATGCTGAGCCTAAAAGTTATAAGATAAAAAACT
>NZ_BAVR01000185.1 GCF_000521465.1 Acetivibrio straminisolvens JCM 21531 | reverse complement strand
GTTTGACGTAACCGTTTTGGCCTGTACATTTACCGAAAACAGGGTAAACGAAACGGTAAAAGATACCAGAATTATGAAAATTGACAATAATTTCTTTCTCATATTGCTACCCCCTTTTTCTGTCCGGGTCATTATCCAAGTTTAGAAATTATACCAAGAAGATATCTATGCAGCATCGTAAGGTCGGTGGAATCAACCTTTCCGTCACGGTTTACATCGGCATTGGCAAGGGCATCTCCTGAAATTCTGTTTATATTGAGTATATGCCTTTTTAGTATCGAATAATCCGTTGAATTAACCTGTTTATCGCCGTTTAAATCACCTAAGTTCTGCGATTGTTGTGGCGTAGGTGTAGGTGTAGGGGTAGGAGTAGGAGTAGGACCTATATTGGCAGTATCGAATATGAAGTAGTCGATATTGACAGGACCGCTAAATACCAGGTACAGGTCGTTTAATCCTTTAGTATTGGTTATGCTGCAGGATTTTTCCTCATAATCGTTCCAGCCTCCTGTAGAAGGTACAGTAAGGGTGCCTATAAGGGTTCCGGATGCGCTTCCCAACCTCAGTTGGATGTTGGTAGGAGTGTCTGCGCCGGATGCAACTCTGGCTTTGAAAGAATTTGCACCGT
>NZ_BAVR01000186.1 GCF_000521465.1 Acetivibrio straminisolvens JCM 21531 | reverse complement strand
TTCTGTTGGTGTTGGTGTTGGTGTTGGCTCATCACCGCCTGCTATTATTGGTTCCGGTTGAATTACAGCATAGTCAAACATTCTGTCTCCATACCAGTCAAACATGTATGTTCCTTCTTTTGAGTTTGGCATTGCTGATGTTCCTTCGAACCTTATTGCTGTGTTTTCTGCCTTCAACACCTTGAAGCCTATCTTACCTATTAATCCTGTTTCTTCCGGTTTTCCTGCTTCTCTGTAGTCACTCATGTACGTATATGTGCTACCGAAATTCAGTATACCTTCCGATACGTTGTTACCTATAAACTTTGTCGGTCCATAGTTAGTATTCTGTTGTATTGTTCCTTCTTCCGCAGGCCATGTCCTGGTTGATATCGGGTTTCCTGTCCTTATGTTAAACGCCTGCAGTACTGTTGGATCATACTTGATACTCAGCTGGTAGCCTCCAAGGGTCTTAATGTTGTTTACCCTTACTGTTGCTATTATAACGTCGCCCTCTACCACTCTTGTTTTATCCAATTCCATTATTACATATGAATCTGGCAATGCAGTAGGCTCAGCTGTCGGTTCTACTGTTTCTGTT
>NZ_BAVR01000187.1 GCF_000521465.1 Acetivibrio straminisolvens JCM 21531 | reverse complement strand
CCTTGTGCTTTTAAAAGCTCTTCTTCTATCTCTCCCGGCTCTATTCTAAATCCCCTTACCTTTACCTGATGGTCTATTCTTCCCAAGTATTCTATATTGCCGTCGGGAAGCCACCTTGCCAAATCTCCGGTCCTATACATGATCCCTTTGAAAGTAGTGTCCGTATCTCCACCACCTATACCGTTTTCAAACTCTGTAAAGGGATTTTGCACAAACTTCTCTTTCGTAAGCTCCGGACGGTTCAAATATCCTCTTCCCACTCCATCCCCTGCTATACATAGCTCTCCCGGTATTCCCACCGGTTGGAGGTTGTTGTATTTATCCACTATGTACAGTCTTATATTGTCTATGGGCTTTCCTATGGGGACTAAGTCAATATCTTCATCTAAAGGACAGTCAAAGTAGGATACATCCACTGTAGCCTCCGTTGGCCCGTACAGATTTATGAGCCTTGTACCATGCCTTTTGCCTAAAAGCCGGTTGAACCTTGCCACCTGCTTTGTCCCTAAAGCCTCTCCGCTGGCAAACACTTGTCTTAGGCTCGAAATCCTCTCTAATCCCGTTCCTTCCTCCAAG
>NZ_BAVR01000188.1 GCF_000521465.1 Acetivibrio straminisolvens JCM 21531 | reverse complement strand
ACATTTCCCGCCATATCCACAAGGACAATTCCAACGTTGTGCCAACCTTTCCGAGGGTAAAAGTTAATGTATTGTTATCACTGTAATATTTGAAATCTATTTCCCTGCCGTTATCATATACCTTGCACCGGTTTTCGTCAACCAATTCGTTGATAATTGAGCGAAAAAGGACAAAACACTCCATTATAAATAATTATAGACGAATTAAATCAAATTTATGTGTAAAACTTAGCAAAACCGGCAATAATATATAATATTGAAGTGATTTAGGATTTACATTCTGTAAACTTTGAAAACTTAAAATTGCTTGCCAGGAAGAACTGAAAAATTTTTAATACATGAAATTATTTATACTCCCATTGGATTCAATAAAGAACATTACCCTTAAGTATTTGCCTCCTTATAGCTCCGAGTTGAATTCAATCGATCACCTTTTGAAAGACATCCGAATGAATGTAACGCATAACAACTTGTTTGAATCTATAGCTGAAATTGTGCAGGCAATACCTAAATACTTTATGATTATACAAAGATCTTTTGCAAAAATTAAGCGACTTTGTGCATATATATTA
>NZ_BAVR01000189.1 GCF_000521465.1 Acetivibrio straminisolvens JCM 21531 | reverse complement strand
GGAAGTACCTCTTCAACTGGGTAGTAGATAAAGCTATTTCTGTCGTATCGATGTTTCAATCCTTGTTTTACTGGAAGTACCTCTTCAACTATGCTTCCAAGCTTGCTTAGTTCTTCCCTAGTCATGTTTCAATCCTTGTTTTACTGGAAGTACCTCTTCAACTTGGGAATGAAAACTTAACCAAACTTGACTTTTTTAGTTTCAATCCTTGTTTTACTGGAAGTACCTCTTCAACGTAATATATTAGTATCAAAAAGATATATAATACATAGTTTCAATCCTTGTTTTACTGGAAGTACCTCTTCAACTCAGCAGAACATAGTTTTTGCCGTCCATGTCTTGAGAGTTTCAATCCTTGTTTTACTGGAAGTACCTCTTCAACAATCCGGGATTAGGAACAATAAAGAATTACGATATTTGTTTCAATCCTTGTTTTACTGGAAGTACCTCTTCAACGAGCGTGATTGAATTGTTGTTGTTCTTGACATTTGGGGTTTCAATCCTTGTTTTACTGGAAGTACCTCTTCAACCTCTTGGAAGTACCATTGACCTTGCGACAAAACTTTCG
>NZ_BAVR01000190.1 GCF_000521465.1 Acetivibrio straminisolvens JCM 21531 | reverse complement strand
CATCATAGGAGTCATCCTTGTAAATAATGGGGTTTGCCAGCCTTACAGCGCTTGTATAAGCAGAGTTAACGTGCTTGACTTCAAATTTCCTGCCCACCAGATAGGCAGCAAGGTTTCTGCCGAATCCTCTGGTATCCTCAAGCCCGAATACAATTTCCTTTGTCCCGCAAATCTTCCTAACATCCTCAACGAATGCAGGATATCTGGATGGTCTGTTCTCAAAGTTAACCTCACCCAGTTTATTCATCCAACAATCTATAACAACTGCACAATGTGCGTCCTTGTGCATATCAATTCCAACAAAGCAGGTATTTCGTTTATGATAAATGTTTATCCTCTCCTTTTCCAATGTCTCCACCACTCATACCGGCAACCTCAATTTAAGAGCGTTAGTCTAAGAACCTTAGTTCTTTGACCTCGCAAGGGAACGCCAACCTATCTATTCCTGGTGTGACAAATTACGTGATTTCAGGCATCACGAGCCTTAGTTCAAATTTCTTAGTGTTCTTTTACTGCTTCGCTTGGACATAAACTTCTTAATGCTACTGACCAAA
>NZ_BAVR01000191.1 GCF_000521465.1 Acetivibrio straminisolvens JCM 21531 | reverse complement strand
GAGTATTTGGCTATAAGCGTTTCCGTGTTATACATAAACATATGCAAAAACGTAGCATAAATTATGCTTTGATTGTCTCTTGGATATCTTTGTATGCCCTTTTCCATATCATCTTTTAATTCAACAATGTCTTTTTTATTTTCATCAATTGCTTCCTTGTCAAATTCTATTGTTTCTAATAAATAACTTTCACTACATAACGGATCTCTCATATCATCATCTCCTTTTCATTTGTTATTTATGGCCAGAATCCAATTATTTCACCATTGCTGTTCAGCCTATACGTCGTTACTTTTCCATCCTTGCCAACTCGTGATAAAACTTTCTCTACCTTACCTTTCTTTAACGCTTGTATTATGTCCTTTTGGAGTTTTCTATCACCATTAACTGCTTTTAAAATTCTTTTACCACCATCCTCAAGGAGCCACTCATCCGACATTTGTTTTATGCCTTTTTTCATTTTACATAATTGGGAAGCATTAAATCTTGATTCGTTAATTACATATCTAATATTTGAGTTTGGATTCTTGTTTGAATATATTCCATCTATT
>NZ_BAVR01000192.1 GCF_000521465.1 Acetivibrio straminisolvens JCM 21531 | reverse complement strand
GCGAAGCAGTAAAAGAACATTAAGAAATTTGAACTAAGGCTCGTGATGCCTGAAATCACGTAATTTGTCACATCAGGAATAGATAGGTTGGCGTTCCCTTGCGAGGATTAAGGTTAAGGGACACTTCTTTACAAGAAATGTCCCTAATCGAATCTAACGCTCTTAAATTGAGGTTGCCGGTATGAGTGGTGGAGACATTGGAAAAAGGAGAGGATAGACATTTATCATAAACGAAACACCTGCTTTGTTGGAATTGATATGCACAAGGACGCACATTGTGCAGTTGTAATTGATTGTTGGATGAATAAACTGGGTGAGGTTAACTTTGAAAACAGGCCATCCAGATTCCCTGCATTCGTTGAGGATGTAAGGAAGATTTGCGGGATAAAGGAAATTGTATTCGGACTTGAAGATACCAGAGGCTTTGGCAGAAACCTTGCTGCCTATCTGGTGGGCAGGAAGTTTGAGGTCAAGCACGTTAACCCTGCCTATACAAGCGCTGTAAGGCTTGCAAACCCCATTATTTACAAGGATGACTCCTATGATG
>NZ_BAVR01000193.1 GCF_000521465.1 Acetivibrio straminisolvens JCM 21531 | reverse complement strand
GAAAACCATTATTGCTGAGTTTTACTGTTTCATTGCCATAGAACATCCCTCTGAATGATTTTGATATAGCCTTTGTAACCGGAGTTTTTGTTTCTTCCACAGGAGATACAGCTTTTTGTGGCATATTCAGTATTGGCTCAGAGGTTCTGATATTTAATAATTCCTCGTCAATGCTTTCATTAATGCTCTTTATTTTGTCTGTGTAGCGATTAAACTGTCGCTCCTGTTCCTTTGTCAAACTTCCACCCGCTTTTTCCGCTTCGTTTAAAATAGCTTCTGCTTTCTCCACCAATTGCTTTTTTTCATGTACCAAATCTGCTATAAATCTCATGCTTAAATCCTCCATTTTCTTAATATTTTTTTGTAAATATGGTCTGGGGTTAATACCCCGTTTGAATCTGCATTTTTTCACGCGGCGCTGCCAGCCCGTTGTCTTTATGCTTTGCTGTAGAGATTTGACCTCCCCCTCCCTCTAAATCAGGATACTGAGAGTTTACTGACGAACTGACTCTTACTGACTCTTTTTTCAC
>NZ_BAVR01000194.1 GCF_000521465.1 Acetivibrio straminisolvens JCM 21531 | reverse complement strand
AGGCCTGTGGTTTACTACGAGAAATGGTGTGAACTGTGGCTGGAAATCAAAATATTCTCCATAAAGGAACCTTGCTGTGATTCTGTCTCCGCCTGTAAAGCTCTTAATCAATGCCTCAGAGAGCCTTTGTCCCTCATTTATTTCTATGGCAGTAACGAGCCTTGCTCCCTGAAGCCTTGCGATATCATTTCCTATCGCTTCAATTCTTTTTGCCATAAAGGTTTCGGACGGAGTATTTCTTGCATAGTCTCCCAACAGGTCAGAGACGGTGTTTAGAAATGTGCTCTTGCCGTTTGCTCCTGTTCCATAAAGGACGAATAGGGCTTGCTCTGAAATATCTCCGCTTAATGACGAGCCTACAGCCTTTTGAAGGTACCTTACAAGCTCGTTGCTTCCTCCCGTAATGGTATTCAGAAATTCCATCCATTTGGGAGCCTTGCTGCTTGGTTTATATTCAACAGGACAGATTTTACTCATATAGTACTCACGCTTATGAGGGAGAAGTTCTCCTGTCTTTAGGTCTACC
>NZ_BAVR01000195.1 GCF_000521465.1 Acetivibrio straminisolvens JCM 21531 | reverse complement strand
TGTAGATTTAAAGACAGGGGAACTTCTACCCCATAAGCGTGAGTACTATATGAGCAAAATCTGCCCTGTTGAATATAAACCAAGCAGCAAGGCACCAAGATGGATGGATTTTCTGAATACCATTACGGGAGGAAGCAACGAGCTTGTAAGATACCTTCAAAAAGCTGTAGGCTCGTCATTAAGCGGGGATATTTCAGAGCAGGCCCTATTCGTCCTTTATGGAACAGGAGCAAACGGAAAGAGCACATTTCTAAACACCATCTCTGACCTGTTGGGAGACTATGCAAGAAATACTCCGTCCGAAACTTTTATGGCTAAAAGAATAGAAGCGATAGGAAATGATATCGCAAGGCTTCAGGGAGCAAGGCTCGTTACTGCCATAGAAATAAATGAGGGACAAAGGCTCTCTGAGGCATTGATTAAGAGCTTTACAGGCGGAGACAGAATTACAGCAAGGTTTCTTTATGGAGAATACTTTGATTTCCAGCCACAGTTCACCCCGTTTCTCGTAGTAAACCACAGACCA